>NZ_JAVAYL010000143.1:0-490 GCF_054185225.1 Bradyrhizobium sp. 18BD
CCTAGGTGGTAAAGTTAGTTATGGAGATGTTTCAAACTTGAATTTTCAACCCACCACTTTGAGATTAGGGATAGCAGAATATCTGCATGTAGGAAGAAAGAACCTACTTGGATTAAGCTTTGATGCCAACAGACTGTTGATACCAACCCCACCAGTAAGAGATAGTAAAGGAAATATTGTAAAAGGAAAGGATCCAGCAAAGGTTACAGCATTAGGAACCTTTCTTGAAAACTGGAGTTCAGCACCTGATGGATGATCAGAAACGCTTAAGGAAATCAACTATAATCTAGGAATTGAGTTAACCCTACAGGAATTATTATCATTGCGAGGGGGCTATCAGTACCAAGATAAAGCCAAAGGGAATATGAAGTTTTTCACCTTAGGATTAGGTGCGAAAGTCAAGGGCATGAACCTTGATTTATCATATCTAATCCCTCAAGAATCTGGAAACCCTTTAGCACATACTCTTCGATTTAGTTTAGGTATGAAG
>NZ_JAVAYL010000144.1:0-489 GCF_054185225.1 Bradyrhizobium sp. 18BD
CACAGGCACGGCAATTGGGTATCCTGGTTCAGGCCGCTCTATCGGCTACCGAGGCACCCCTTGCCGATCTCCCCGCGATGATTGCGCCACCGCCAGGCGCACGGGTCGCAGTCGCGGCATCCCTCCCCGGCGTCGTAATGCGAACGATGGTCGTAGAAGGCGACAGCGTGCGCCGGGGTCAGGCATTGGCGGTAATCTCGAGCCGCGATGTCTTGAGCCTGAGCGGCGATCTGACGCGTGCGGGCGCGCGACTGGGTGTGGCCCAGTCTAACGCCGGTCGCCTCTCCCAGCTTGACCGCGAGGGAATCATCGCTGGCGCCCGTGCCGACGAGGCGCGCGCCCTGGCCATGGAAGCGCGTGCGGATGTCGCCGAAAAATCGAGCATCCTGCGGTTGGTCAACGGACATGGTGGCAGCGGCACCTACACGCTGGTTGCCCCGAACGCAGGCCGGGTAACCGGCGCGACCATCCAGGCTGGCAGTCCCGTCG
>NZ_JAVAYL010000145.1:0-489 GCF_054185225.1 Bradyrhizobium sp. 18BD
GGTCCGGTCGAGGGCTCGAACGGAACGCTCGCCTATCGCCTCACCGGCGTGGTGCGCCAGTCGGACACCTTCCTGCCCGGCGCCACGGACGACCGCATCAACATCGCGCCCGCCTTCACCTGGAAACCCTCGGCGGACACCACCTTCACCCTGCTCACCGAGTTCCAGAGGTCCCAGCTGCCGGGCACGGCGGCCTTCTACAACTTCTCCGGCTTCCGGGTGTCGCGGCTCTATTTCGGCGACGGGGCCTTCAACGCCTTCACGCAGAACCAGTACCGGATCGGCTACGCCTTCGAGCACCACTTCTCGCCGGACCTGATCTTCCGGCAGAACTTCCGCTACTACGGCGTCGACGGCGACTTCCCCTACGTGACGATCGACTCGATCACCGGGCTCACCGCGCAGCGCTCCACGGGCTTCTTCCGCGAAAGCCTGCAGTCGGTGGCCGTGGACACGCAGCTCGAGGCCCATATCGCGACCGGGCCCGTC
>NZ_JAVAYL010000146.1:0-488 GCF_054185225.1 Bradyrhizobium sp. 18BD
ACTGCAGTTCCTCTGCTCTATTCTCAGAACCACTCATCTCTT
This sequence comes from Bradyrhizobium sp. 18BD, assembly GCF_054185225.1. Lineage (NCBI taxonomy): Bacteria > Pseudomonadati > Pseudomonadota > Alphaproteobacteria > Hyphomicrobiales > Nitrobacteraceae > Bradyrhizobium > Bradyrhizobium sp. 18BD. The sequence continues at coordinate 43 of NZ_JAVAYL010000146.1, forward strand.
TTGCCTGTGAAATTGGATCTTTAAGCATCTGGTTAATAATACTCTTCATATGTTTTGAGATTACCTTACGATCGCGCTCAGAAAGGTTAGGCATCTTACGTTCGATACTATCCATAGTTGTTGCTTGAATCCTTAATGCTTTCTCACGTAAAGCAGTAATAACAGGTACAACACCCAGCATATTGATCCAATCTACAAAAGATATCACTTGTTTATCGATCATCGTATAAATCACTTGCGCTGCACGTTCACGTTCTGCTAGATTGGCATCGACCAGACCTTTTAGGTCATCCACGTCATAATTAAAGATAAGATCGATATCGTTTACTTCAGGGTCGATATCACGTGGTACTGCGATATCAATTAAGACAAGCGACTTATTCTTACGCAACTTCATAATATCCTGCATTATTGGTTTCGTGATAATAAATTCCTGTGAACTCGTT
>NZ_JAVAYL010000147.1:0-486 GCF_054185225.1 Bradyrhizobium sp. 18BD
CCTCCATGTTAGTCTTATTTTCATTTTATTAAATTTTAGCTAGAATTAACAATCATTTATCATTTCCTTAAAGCTAAAACTATTTAACTACTTTAAAAGAACTATTTGCTGTGATATGTCATTATTCGATTTTAATTAATCCCTCTTTTTTACTTACACGAGCATTAATTATTAACGCGTTTATGCTTCCACAAAATTTTTGTTGCAAAATAGAACACATGTTCGTATAATGTAATTATCAGATTGGGGTGAATTAAGGATGACAAGTTATGAAGAAGAAACTGATTATCGTAACGTTCCAAGAGAATTACTAGATAACAATATACCTATGGGAAGAGGCATGATTAAATGGGCTCCTTTTGCAACATTACCCGAACAATTCGAAACGATTCAACAATACATTATCGACCAAAACAAAATTACACGTCCTGTATTATCAGATGATCAATTGGCTGAGCTAAACATTCGGCTACACGAGGCGCTACA
>NZ_JAVAYL010000148.1:0-485 GCF_054185225.1 Bradyrhizobium sp. 18BD
CGGCAAGTCCTACAAGATCGGCGAGGTCCATGAGGGCACCGCAACGATGGACTGGATGGAGCAGGAGCAGGAGCGCGGGATCACGATCACGTCGGCTGCCACGACGTGCTTCTGGAACGATCACCGCATCAACATCATCGACACCCCCGGCCACGTCGACTTCACGATTGAAGTCGAGCGTTCGCTGCGCGTGCTCGACGGCGCGGTCGCGTGCTTCGACGGCGTTGCCGGCGTTGAGCCGCAGTCCGAGACGGTGTGGCGCCAGGCAGAGAAGTATCACGTCCCGCGGATGTGCTTCGTCAACAAGCTCGACCGTACCGGTGCGAACTTCAACCGCTGCGTCGAGATGATCAAGGATCGCCTGGGCGCCCGTCCGGCGGTGCTGTATCTTCCGATCGGCCTCGAGAGTGATTTCAAGGGTCTCGTCGACCTCGTCGAGAACCGCGCGATCGTCTGGCTCGAAGAGTCGCTGGGCGCGAAGTTCG
>NZ_JAVAYL010000149.1:0-484 GCF_054185225.1 Bradyrhizobium sp. 18BD
TTGTTGGTGCTGGACATGCAGGTGTAGAAGCAGGACTTGCAAGTGCGAGAAAAGGTGCAAAAACACTGATGCTGACAATAAATCTGGATTCTGTCGCGTTTATGCCTTGTAATCCATCAGTTGGTGGACCGGCGAAAGGTATCGTTGTACGTGAAATTGATGCTTTAGGCGGACAGATGGCTAACACAATCGATAAGACGCATATTCAAATGCGTATGCTCAATACTGGGAAAGGTCCAGCAGTTCGTGCGTTACGTGCTCAAGCAGATAAAGTTTTGTATCAGCAAGAAATGAAATCTGTTATAGAAGCTCAAGACAACCTGGACATTATGCAAGGCATGGTGGAGCGTTTAATTATTGAGGATGGAAAAGTACTTGGTGTGGAAACAGTTATAGGGACTACGTATTTAGCGGATGCTGTCGTCTTAACGACAGGAACATTTTTACGTGGAGAAATCATTCTTGGAAATATTAAATATTCTTC
>NZ_JAVAYL010000016.1:0-211788 GCF_054185225.1 Bradyrhizobium sp. 18BD
CGGTCCGTCGGAAAGATGATCGAACAACATCGTTGTCTCCAGGTTGAGTGCTTCAGCAACCTCAGTCTGGCCTCAGACCCGGTCGCTATCCACTCCCCATGGAATCTTCGCTGCGCTCGCAATGACGGAGTATGGGCGACGGCGCCGCTTCTTCAACTGGCATTGCAGAAAGCGCGTTGAGGCGCCCGCCCGCATGGACTATGTTTCCCGCCCCCAAGCCGGAAATCCATGGCCATGACAAAACCCGCCGCGCAACGCTTCCCCGCTCCCGCCCTCGACACGCTGCCCGACGACATCCGCACGCGACTTCTCGCCGTGCAGGAGAAGAGCGGCTTCGTGCCGAACGTGTTCCTCACGCTGGCCTACCGGCCGGATGAGTTCCGCGCCTTCTTCGCCTATCACGACGCGCTGATGGAGAAGGACGGCGGCCTCACCAAGGCCGAGCGCGAGATGATCGTGGTGGCGACCTCGGCGGCCAACCAGTGCCAGTATTGCGTGATCGCCCATGGCGCGATCCTGCGCATCCGCGCCAAGAACCCGCTGATCGCCGACCAGGTCGCGGTGAACTACCGCAAGGCCGACATCACGCCGCGGCAGAAGGCGATGCTCGATTTCGCGATGAAGGTCTCGGCCGACGCACAGAGCGTCTCGGAGGATGATTTCGCAACGCTTGCGCCGCACGGCTTCGGTGACGACGACATCTGGGACATCGCCGCGATCTCGGCTTTCTTCGCGCTGTCGAATCGCCTGGCGAATTTCACCGGCATGCGGCCGAACGAGGAGTTCTATCTGATGGGACGGCTGCCGAAGAAATGACAGAGCTGGGCTGGCCGGAGATTCTGCTTCGCCTCGGCATCGCCACCCTGGCTGGCTGTGCCATCGGCCTCAATCGCGACCTGCATGGCAAGCCGATCGGGCTGAAGACGCTCGGCATCGTCGGCCTGTCCACCGCCACGGTGGTGCTGCTGGCTATGCAGTTCGCCGAGCCCGGCAAGATCAGCGATGCGACGAGCCGCGTCATCCAGGGCATCCTCACCGGCATCGGCTTCCTTGGCGCCGGCGTCATCGTCCATGAGAGCCGACGGTTTCGCGTGCGCGGCCTCACCAGCGCGGCCTGCACTTTCCTCGCCGCCTGTCTCGGCATCGCCTGCGGTGCCGGCCAGTGGCCGATCGTCGGCACGGCGCTGACGATGGCCTTCCTGATCCTCACGGTCGGCAACCGCACCGAGCACTGGCTGCATCGCGCGCTCGGCGGCAAGGACGCGCCGCCGAATTTACGCCACGACGATCAGAGCTAGAACAAGCTCCCGCGCTCACGTCTTCCGCCGCGCGCTCCAGAGGCCCGCGGCGAGCACGACGGCCGTCATGAGCAGGACGGCAACGAAGGTCTGGATGATGCTGAAGTTGAGCGCATCCCGCGCAACGAACAGCGCGGTGACGGCGCCGGCGAGAACAAACAAGAGGCGAAGGATCAGGCTCATGGTGGCGTCTCCAGATCGGCATCAACTCGGCATGATCCGGAGCCCGTTCGCCGCCCGCCATCGGACATGATGCCGGCTCGCCCCTCATGCGCCATGACCGTAGCGGCCTGCGCGGATATCAATTTGCGGCATATCAAGGGCCCGCGTGCCATGAGGACGCAGGCTTCAATCCGAGCCGGGACATGCTCGGCAGCAATGGAGTCTAGAACGAGCCGCGAAGACGGTCCTGGTTCATCGATACAACGCGGCCAGACCGCCGGCCAGCCGCTCCTCAGCCGAGGATTGCGCGTATCGATATCTGGAAGATGCATGCGCCGTCTTCGGTCTGCACTTCCAGCCGCCAGTCGTCATCCGGCTGCAACTCGCCGTCGAGGTCGCGCAGGCTGTCGGCGGCGTAGCGCGTTGCCACTTCCCAGGCCGCCTCCCGATCCGGAAGTTCCTGACCAAGATCGTCCCGGTCGCTCAACCGTTCGCCATTCGAGACGTTGAAGTAGAATCTCGGCATAGCCAACCCGCTGCTTGGGAGCCTGCCGGGTAAAGTAACCTATGTTAATTGTGTTCCTATTCGCAGGGAGTTTTTCGAGGGCGTCGGCCATCGGGGAATAATGGCCGCAAGCAGTGGGGAGGACTCGATCACTCGTTGGAGTCGAGCTGACGTCCCTCGTGCTCCATGTGAAGATAGTTCGAGTTGAACAGCCCGGTGTCCATCAACCGTTCCAGGCTCGGCACCGTCAACGTCTTGCCCTTCAGGACGATGAGCTCGGCCGCGCGCAGCTCCTGCAGCGTGCGATTGACATGGACCTTGGAAAGACCGGTGGCATCGGCCAGATCCGCCTGCGTCAACGGAAAGTCGCAGCTCGCATCTTCGGTAAGGCCGGTCAGGTGAAGGCGGAAAAAGATCTCGCACAAGAGATGCGCCATCCGTTCGGACGCCGTGCGCTGTCCGAGATTCATGGTCCATTCGCGCTGGATCGCCGAGCTCACTAGCGTCTCCCACCACAGAGCGGTAGCGATGCGCGGATATCCCGCGCTGATCTCGTCGAAGAACTCGCGCGAGAGATCGGCGACGGCGACCGACGTGATGGTTCCGATCGAGTGATCCATCTCCTTCAGGATGAAGACGTTGAGATCGCACATGTCGCCTGGCAGGAAAAACGACACGACCTGGCGGCGGCCGTCCTCGAGCTGCTTGTAACGGCAGGCCCATCCCGACAGGATCAGATGCACGTCCCGCGGACGGTCGCCCTCGCGGGTGATATCGACGCGGGCGGGGAAGTTGCGCACCCGCTCCAAAGCGGCGCGCTGGAGCATGGCCCGGTCGTCGGGCGACAGGCGCACGAAATGTTCGAGTTTTCGGACCAGCGGGTTCACGGGATCGCCTCCCTGCGATAAGCCGCGCCCGAGCCAATCTCATCAATAACCTATGTTATTTTTCGGGACCGTCCAAGCCGGGGCAGAACAGCTTTTCCCGAGGGGATTGGGACGGCAAGCTAACTGTCGTCCTCCTTCCCGGGATCAATAGCAACGCGACAGACCTCGCTGCCGTTGTCCGCCCTGACTGAAATCTGATAACCACGTCCGATCAATTCGGGGCGCGTGTCCCGCACACCCTGGGCAAGGTCATGCGCGATCTTCCTGGCCTGATTGTCATGGTCGAGGATAGCGCCGCCGGCGTCGGTGACATGGTCAGTGTTGACCAGATCGAAATGATATCGGCGCATCGATCGTGACCTCGCTCGGGAATTGGACGGCCCCGGCGCGAGTACTGCGCCGGGACCGCCGCTGAAGGCGCGACCAGCCAGCCGGGTGGGAAAGCCGGCCGCACATGACCGACGCCACCGTGATGTCGGCGTTCCTATTTGTTGTCCGCATTATCCTGGGTTAGCGACCTTCGGCCGCGCTGCGGGCATCGTCCCCCCATTGAATTAGGGGGATTGAGACATGTCAGTTTTTGAACGCGCCTGCGTCGTGATGGTCGTGACCGGCATGATCGTCCTCGTCGCGGCCGGCAGCACGCTCTTTCTGTTTTGAACTTGCATCGCAGCTTCGCGGCACACCCGCTTACTCGGCGGCGAGGCTCCGTATGGCCGGCCGCAGCTCGATGGTCACGACGACATGGTTCGCAGGCGCATGCGCCAGCTCCAGCCATTTGATCGTCTGGTCGACCCAATAATCGTGATTGAGGGGATCGGCCATCGCCTCTTCACGGCAGGCGGCCGCTTGCATCAGACATGCCGCCTTGCGATCCATGCTGTCCGCTGGCTCGCTCATTTCGGCAACGGCTCGCCGGCCGAGGCAAGCCATCCGGTGATACGCCGCGCCATCTCCGCCTGACGCGCCCGCCGCAGCATGCCGTCGCGTTCTTCGCCTTGTGGAAGATTGACCGCGGCCCGACGCGCATCGCTTGCCGCCTGCTGCAATCGATCGTCGAAAGAGACTGTCTGCTTGCGGCGATTACGCTTCTTCGTCATGGAAACCTCCTTCTGGCTTCCACGGTGCGCCCCGACAGCGCTGATGTCGCTAACCTGCGTTATGGTGAGCCGGCATATAAGTTTGCGTTTGAAAGGAACAATTGCGCGTCCAGCGCGTCTCGCGCGGGATGTCGGAACTATCGGTCCGTCGGCTCTTCCACTTCGAGCGTGATCGAGATCTTCAGGCAAGGCGCATGGTCGTTCTCGCGCACGTCCACGACGACATGGTCGGCGCTGCCGGCCACGAAGGCCTCGCGGGCAATGGACGCACCGGTCATCATTGCTTCCTTGCGTGCCCCCTCGACACTCGCAAAGTTCTGCCCGTCCTCATCGGTGATGAGGCGGCTGTCCTCGTGAATGTCGAAGTGGAATCGCGGCATCGAGCTCCTCAAAGGTTTGGCGACTGATGAAGATAACGGCCGTCGAAATCCGCTAGTTCCTGAAATTTCCGCTCATCGAGCACGGTGACGCGCCCCCGATTGAGTTCGACAATGCCCTCTCGCCGCAACTGCTTGATCACCCTGTTGGCATGCACCGCGGTGATGCCCAGGGCTTCACCGATCTGTTCCTGCGTCAGGGGCATCTCGAAATTGTTCCCGTCCAGTCGTCCAATCAGCCGCAGGCGCTCGCGCAACTCGATCATGACATGGGCCAGGCGCGCAGGAGCCGGGCGCTGGCCGACATTGACGATCCATTCGCGGAACATCGCAGCGTCGATCAGCGTGTCGCGCCAGAACATCTCGGCCACGTAGGGGCTACGCCGATGCAGCTTTTGCAGCGTCTCGTGGCTGATGAAACCGAGCGTCGCCGGCGTCAGCGTCGATAGATCATGGTCCATCACGTGCAGGAACAGGCTCATGAGGTCCGGGATCTCGCCAGGGATATGGAGCGAGAGAATCTGCCGCTTGCCGTTCGCAATCGTCTTCGAGCGCGCGCAAAAGCCGTCGGCGATCAGGCAACAATCGGTCGCCCGCTCGCCATCGCCCACCACCGTCGTCTCGGCCGGAAAGTGCCGGACCACGATCGGAAGGGCCTCGATCTCCTTGATGTCCTCTTCCGAGATAGCTGAGGAAATGCGCAAGCGTCTGATGAGCGCCTCGCGGATCGCGTCGCTGGGCACTTGGGTTAGCTCCGCTCTTGGATATGGAACTCATGGCGCCGTGGCACCGCCGCGGATGAAACCGCAATCCGCATTCCGGGTTCCAACAAAAGTTAAGGACGGAGCGCGCCAGCGCATGGTCTGCTTTGCGCCTGAAAGGGTAAATCATGACCAAGAAGCGCAACCGTACGCGACCGGCCCTGACACTCCAGGAACGCCTGAACAAGTTCACGAACGACGCGCGTGCCGCAGCCAAGAAGCTGCCGGCAGGCGCCGAACGTCACGCGCTGTTGCAGAAGGTGCGCGACGGCGAGGCCGCAGCCGAGATGGAGCGGCTGCTGTCGTCTTCGGACCAGCAGCCTCCGAAGTGATCACGCGCATTGCGCGCGCGGCCGCGAGGTACGTTGCGGCTACTGCTTCGCCATCAGGTCGAGCGCCGGCGCAAAGCGCTCGGCGAACGTCAACGACCTAGTGTGATGGACCGCGGCGAACGACGCCGAGATTCCCGCTGAAGCAACCGCGAGCAAGGCAATTCCGAAAAACAGACGGCGCATGTCCGCCTCCTGAGTGGGCTCGACTACCCCACAGAGATGGGACCGCTCTGTTTCAGGACGGTTTCGTCGCCGCGGAAAATGATTTCGCTCAAGCGGCTGTGATCAAATCCGGCTTATCGGGCCGCATGCGGTAACCAGCTAATAAGTGTTGGCGCTGCTTGCGCACGGGAATTTTGCAAGCCGCATCACGATCGTGAATGGAAGGACGGCCGCGACAGCACTGGCTGAAATGCGGAATCGTCAAGGACAACTCAAATGAAGATCGTCATCGGAAAGCTGAATGGGCTTTGGCATCTCATCGTCGGATCGAGCCAGATCCGAACGCCCTTCCTGGACACCCAGGACCGCGCACTGGTCGTCACTTACGCCCGCCGCGCCTACCCCGGCGCCAAGATCTTCCAGCGCGATTGACGTGAGCGTCCGCGCCTAATCGTCCGACGCCGGTCCGCACCAGCCGGGCAGATAGATCGCATCCTTGCTCTTCGCCGCGACCAGCGCCTTCTCCAACGCCCTGTCGAAATTCGCGTCGACCGCCTTGCGCGTCAGCTTGCGGCGCAGAAAGTCGGCCCACAGAAATTCCGAGAACGGCGTGGTGTCCTTGGCGAAGCCGCCCATGCGGCGGAGCTCGCCGGCAAGGCTGCGGAACGGATCGTCCTTGAGATCGACGACCGATTTCGGCAGATCGCGGAACGGCCGCCGCTCGCCCTTGGAATCGTAGGGATAGACCCAACGCTTGTTGTCCATCACGCCCCAGAACGCCTCGCGCTCGACCATCCTGAGATCGCCGACGACGGTCACCAGCACCTCCTTGATGCCCTCGTCATGCAGCGCGCGGCCGAGGTGGTGATGGTCGATCACGTAGTAGCGCTCGTCAGGGCCGTAGACGACGGGAATCATGTGGGTGCCGAGCAGGTCGGACTGCTTCTTCTTGTCGTGCTCGCGCCAGCGCTTGCGCTTCTCCTTGACCTCACGCATGCCGACCGTCATCTGCGTCGGCCGAAGCGACAGGATCGGCACCGGGTGCACTCTCGGTTCGCGCGCGTTGGTGGTGGTCATGGTCGAAGAGCCCCTCGCATCGTTGGACCGGCGAACCGGGTTCCCGCGAGTATGGCACGGGCGCCGCGGCGGCAAAATGCGTTCAGCCATGATGGGGATCACAAGCCGCTGTTCACGGGAGCGCGCGCAGGACCGATGTCGGTTGCTGCAACGCAACGGGTGCATTCCTGACACCGGGCTGACGGCCCGCATCACGATCGCTCGCAGCCTCATGAAGGATAATGCAAAGGCGCAACGCGCGTGCGTGTCGAGAAGATTTTCTGCAACGCTTTCACCACGTGTGCTATCAAAAATCGGCGCTTCGGAGTGATCCCCACACGATGACAACCCAGCGGCCCATAAGCTCGGATGACGAGCACCGGGTGCTCCAGTTCAGGCCGCGCACCACGCCTTCCCCCGCCGTCCACCGGGGCAGCGGCACCGTGCAGCCCTTGCGCATCGCACCCGAGCCGCTCGACCTGTCGCGCTACGAGCAGCCCCGTCCCGAGCCGGACGATTTCCGCAATCGCATGCTCGCCAACATCGCGGCGCTCGCCTTCACCATCGCGCTGACCGCGATCGGGATCTGGCTCGCCGTGAGCATCGCCGACCTGCGCCGGACTCAGGATTGCGTGCTGATGGGCCGCCGTGACTGCGTCAAGATCACGACGCCGCAGATCTAGGCCCCCGGTCCCCCTGCCAAAACGGGCTCCGGCAGGCATCCCCAGCCCTATCGCCCAGCCCGTCCGGCTCCATTGAACTCGGGGCGGCGCTCCGATATACGGGCTTTCGACCCGGCCAGAGGGGGGTTTGAGGGCGTCATCGGGGCGCGATGCCCACCCACCGTTCCACTCTGGACAATCTGACAAATACCCGCAATATATCAAAGGCTTAGTGATGTCCTCCACATTCGATCAGGTCGCTACGATCATCGCTGAAACCTGCGACATCCCGCGCGACACGATCACGCCGGATAGCCACGCCATCGATGACCTCGGCATCGACAGCCTCGATTTCCTCGATATCGCCTTTGCGATCGACAAGCAGTTCGGCATCAAGCTGCCGCTGGAAAAGTGGACCCAGGAGGTCAATGACGGCAAGGCGACCACGGAACAGTATTTCGTGCTGAAGAATCTGTGCGCCCGCATCGACGAACTGGTTGCGGCCAAGGGCGCGAGCGCCTAAGCGCGCACTCATGCGGCTCGAATATTTCCACATGATCGATCGCGTCGTCGACCTCAACGTCGACGCGAAGACGATTGTCGTCGAGGCCCAGGTCCCCAAGGAGAGCACCATCTTCGAGGGGCACTTCCCGGGCTATCCCCTGATGCCCGGCGTGCTACTGATCGAATCGATGGCGCAGGCCTCGGGCTGGCTCCAGCTCGGCGTGCTCAAGTTCGAGCGCATGCCGATCCTGGCCGCCGTGAAGGAGGCCAAGGTCCGCGGCTCGGTATTCCCCGGCGATCTCATGAGCATCGAGGCGACGCTGGCCCATGAGGGGTCGGGCTACGCCATCACCGAAGCCAAGATCCGGGTCGGCGGCAAGCTGCGCGCGAATTCGACGCTCACCTTCACGCAGATTCCTTTCCCCAATGCGGATATGCGCGGCTACATGGACGACTTCGCCAAACGCATCGGCTTTCCGCAACAGGCCGTAACGCCATGACCGACACCACTTCGAAGCCCGGCCAGACGGAAGTCTGGATCACCGGCATTGGACTTGCGACCTCGCTCGGCGAAGGCCTCGACGCCAATTGGGCCGCGCTTCAGGAGAAGCGCATCAATGTCGACGAGAAGGGCTTTGCGCCCTGCATCGTGCATCCGCTGATGCCGGTCTCTTTCGACAGCCAGATCCCGAAGAAGGGCGACCAGCGCCAGATGGAGGCCTGGCAGCGCATCGGCACCTATGCCGCGGGCCTCGCGCTCGACTCGGCCGGAATCAAGGGCAACAAGGACATTCTGTCGAAGATCGACATGGTGATCGCCGCCGGCGGCGGTGAGCGCGACCTCAACGTCGACAGCGGCGTGCTCACGGCCGAGGCCAAAGGGGCGAATGCGCCCGGCTTCCTCAACGAGCGCCTGATGAGCGATTTGCGCCCGACCCTGTTCCTGGCGCAGCTCTCCAACCTTCTCGCCGGCAACATCGCCATCGTGCACGGCTTGGGTGGCACCTCGCGCACCTTCATGGGCGAAGAGGTTGCGGGCGCCGATGCCGCGCGCATCGCGCTGTCGCGCATCGCCTCGGGCGAGAGCGACATCGCCCTCGTCGGCGGCTCGCACAATGGCGAGCGCAAGGACCTGCTGGTCCTCTACGAATTCGGCGACTTCAATCTGAAGGACAAGTTCGCTCCGGTCTGGGCGCGCAAGGACCACGCCGGCTTCGCGCTCGGCTCGGCCGGCGCCTTCCTGGTGCTGGAATCGAAGGCGCATGCCGAAGCGCGCGGCGCAAAGCCGTTCGCCAAGCTGTCGAGCGTCGTTGCCGACCTCGCCCGGCGCAAGCAGCCCGGCGACATGGCCGCGACGCTGGAGAAGCTCTGGGACAAGCTGCCCAGGCGCGAGGGCAAGGGCGCGATCATCACCGGTGCGACCGGCGCGGAGCCCGCGACCAGCGAAGAGCGCGGCTTCTTGATGGGCCATGCCGATTTCCCGGTGCGCTCGACCGGCACGATGTTCGGCCACACCATGGAAACGCAATTCCCGCTTGGCCTCGCGCTCGCGGCGCTCTCGATCTCGCGCGGCGCGCTGTTCCCGCCGAACGATTCGACGGGGACCGAGATTGAAATGCAGGGGGCGCCCACCCAGATTGTGGTGGTGGGGGCCGGACACTGGCGCGGCGAAGGCATGGCGCTGGTCGAGGCTGTCGGCTGAAGCGCATCCGCGCTTTGGCCGGATAACGCTGTAGCTCTATCGGGGGATCGACATGACTGCACCACGCGACAAACTCGGGCGTCCCGTCGTCGTCGTCACCGGCATGGGCATCATGACCTCGCTCGGCGCCGGCAAGGCCGACAATTGGGCCAAGCTCGTCGCCGGCGAATCCGGCATCCGCACCATCACGCGCTTTCCGGTCGACGGCCTGAAGACCACGATGGCCGGCACCGTCGATTTCGTCAGCGTCGATCCGTTCTCCTCCACCGCCCTGTCCGAGCGGATGGCCGAGCTGGTCACGCAGGAAGCGCTCGAGCAGTCCGGCATCGGCGCCAAGGCGGATTTTCCAGGTCCCCTCTTCCTCGCGGTCGCGCCGGTCGAAGTCGAATGGCCGCAGCGCCGCGAGCTCGGCCGCGCCGTCGGTGCGCTCGACATCACTTATGACGATCTCTTGCGCATCTCCGGCGGCGGCAAGTACAGCGCCTATCACCACCGCTTCATGTTCGGCTCGGTCGCAGCCCATCTCGCCGAGACCTTCGGCACCAAGGGCTCGCCGATCTCGCTGTCGACCGCCTGCGCCTCGGGCGCAACCTCGATCCAGCTCGGCGTCGAGGCGATCCGCCGCGGCGAAACCGATGCTGCGCTGTGCGTTGCGACCGACGGCACCGTGAATCCGGAAGCGCTGGTGCGCTTCTCGCTTCTCTCGGCGCTGTCGACCCAGAACGATCCGCCGCAGGCGGCCTCCCGCCCCTTCTCCAAGAACCGCGACGGCTTCGTCATGGCCGAAGGCGCAGGCGCCCTCGTGCTCGAGAGCTACGAAGCGGCGACCGCGCGCGGCGCAAAGATCCTCGGTGTGATCGCCGGCTGCGGCGAGCTCACCGATTCCTTCCATCGCACCCGCTCCTCGCCTGACGGCAAGCCGATCATCGGCTGCATGAACAAGACGCTGGCCGATGCCGGCATGACGCCGGACCAGATCGACCACATCAACGCGCACGGCACCGCGACGCCCGAGAACGACAAGATGGAGTACAACACGACTTCGGCCGTGTTCGGCGATCTCGTCTCGAAGATTCCCGTCACCTCCAACAAGTCGATGGTCGGCCACACCATCTCGGCCGCCGGCGCGGTCGAGGCGATCTTCTCGCTGCTGACGCTCGAGCATCAGCGCATCCCGCCGACCATCAACTACGACAATCCGGATCCCACGATCCTGTTCGACGTCGTCGGCAACAAAGCGCGCGATGCCCGCGTCACCGCGGTCATGTCGAACTCGTTCGGCTTCGGCGGCCAGAACGCCTCGCTGATCCTGACCCGCGAACCGGCCTGACCGGACGCATGGCGCTTCCTGCGAGCATGAAGGCCCGCGCGCGGGAGGCCGCCAAGTCGATCGGCGGCAGCCTGATTGGCGCGGCCACCGTCGGCATGCTGCGCACCACGCGCTATTTCGATCCGGTCAAGACCTCGGACTTTTTCGCGCGCGTCGTGAAGACGATCGGCCCGCGCCTGCGCGAGCACCGCATCGGCCGCGCCAATCTGACTGCGGCCTTTCCCGAGAAGTCGCCGGAAGAGATCGAACGGATCCTGATGGGCGTGTGGGACAATCTCGGCCGCGTCGGCGCCGAATTCGCCCATATGGACCAGGTCTGGGACTACGACCGCGCCAATCCGGAAAACAGCCGGATCGAATTGCCCAAGCGCAGCATCGAGCTGTTCGACCAGATCCGCGACGACGGCAAGCCGGCGCTGATCTTCGCCGCGCATCTGTCGAACTGGGAGCTGCCGGCGCTCGCCGCCGTCGCGCACGGGCTCGAGGCCGCGATCCTCTATCGCCGGCCGAACATCGCCTCCGCCGACCGCATCATCCAGGAGATGCGCCAGGTCAACATGGGCACGCTGATCCCGGCGGGCCGCGATGCGCCCCTGCGGCTCGCGCAGGCGCTGAAGGACGGCAAGCACGTTGCCATGCTGATCGACCAGTATCTGACCGGCGGCGTCGAGGTCACCTTCTTCGGCCGCAAGACCCGCGCCAACCCGATGCTGGCGCGCCTGTTGCGCCAGGTCGAATGTCCCATCCACGGCGTCCGCATCATCCGCCTTCCCGGCGGCCGCTTCACCGGGGAGCTGACCGAAGAGATCCCGCCGGTGCGCGATGCCGACGGCAAGATCGACATCCAGGGCACCACGCAGGCGATCACGAGCGTGGTCGAGAGCTGGGTGCGCGAGCATCCCGAGCAGTGGCTCTGGCTGCACCGGCGGTGGCGGTAGGGGTTCTTGCCGCCGTCATTGCGAGCGAAGCGAAGCAATCCAGAATCTCACCGCGGCGACACTCTGGATTGCTTCGTCGCTTCGCTCCTCGCAATGACGAGGACAGAGCTCCTCACCTTCCCGTCTTCACCTTGGTCCAGAGCCGGTTGATGATGCGCTGGGTGGCGGGATCTCGGGCGGTGATGACGAACAGTTTGGCGAGCGTCGCATCGTCCGGATAGATGTTCTTGTCGTTCAAAATCTTCGGATCGACCAGCTTCTGGCTGGCGAGGTTGCCGCTGGCGTAGGACAGAAAGTCCGAGTTCTTGGCGGCGACCTCGGGGCGGTAGAGATAATTGATCAGCTCGTAGGCTTCCTTGACGTTCTTGGCATCCGCGGGGATCGCGAGATTGTCGAAGAACATCTGCGCACCCTCCTTCGGGATGGCGTAGCCGATCTCGATGCCGCCTTTGGCTTCAGCCGCGCGGGCACGGGCCTGCATGATGTCGCCGGACCAGCCGACCACGAAGCAGATCTCGCCGGTGGCGAGCGCGCTGAGATATTCGGACGAGTGGAACTTGCGCACCGACGGGCGGACTTTTGCGACGACGTCGGCGGCCTTCTCGAGGTCAGCCTGCTTGGTCGAGTTCGGATCGAGCCCGAGATAGTTCAGCGCCGCCGGAAAGATGTCGTCGGCGGAGTCGAGCATATGGACGCCGCAGTCTTTGAACTTGGCGAGGTTCTCCGGCTTGAAGACGATGTCCCAGCTGTCGATCTTGGCGTCCGGCCCAAGGATCTGCTTCAGCTTGGCGACGTTGTAGCCGATGCCAGTGGTGCCCCACATGTAGTTAGCGGCGAAGTCGTTGCCGGGATCGTAGGTTGCAAGATTCTTGGTCACCATCGGCCAGGCATGGCTAAGGTTCGGCAGCTTCGCCTTGTCGAGCTTCTGGAAGATGTTGGCCTTGATCTGGCGCTGCAGGAAGTAGGCCGTGGGCACCACGACGTCGTAGCCGGACTTGCCGGCCATCAGGCGCGTCTCCAGCGTCTCGTTGGCATCGAAGGTATCGTAGACCACCTTGATGCCGGTCTCCTTGGTGAAGGCCTCCAGAACGTCCGGCGCCATGTAGTTGGACCAGTTGTAGAAGTTGACGACCCGCTCCTGGGCCCCTGCGGGGGCGGAAAGCAGCGTCAGCGCGGCGGCGATTGCAAAACCAAGGCAAAGCGTGACGCGGCTGACATTCGTCATGTGTCCTACCTCTTGCGTCCGCGCACCGCGTCCGACAGCCGCTCCAGCGCGGTGTCGAGGGTCTGGTCCTTCTTGGCAAAGCAGAAGCGCACCACTGATGTCACCGCGTCCTGCTCGTAGAAGGCGGAGACCGGGATCGCGGCGACCTTGTAGTCCTTCACGATGCGCCAGCAGAACTCGGTGTCGCTCTCGTTGAGCCCGAGCGGCGACAGGTCCACCGTGAGGAAGTAGGTGCCCTGCGACTTCAGCACGGGGAAGCCGAGGCTCTCGAGCCCCTGGGTCAGGCGGTCCCTGCTCCGTGTCAGGTCCTTGCGCATCGACAGGAAGTAGTCGTCGGACTTGCCGAGACCATAGGCGACGGCGGCCTGCAGGTTCGGTGCGGTGGTGAAGGTCAGGAACTGGTGCACCTTGGCCGCGACCCGCAGCAGCGGCGGCGCGGCGCAGACGAAGCCGATCTTCCACCCCGTGAGCGAGAAGATCTTGCCGGCCGAGCCGACCTTGATGGTGCGCTCGCGCATGCCGGGGATGGTGATCAGCGGGATGTGCTTGTGCTCGTCGAAGGTGACGTGCTCCCAGACCTCGTCGCAGATCGCGATGACGTCGAACTCCTGGCAGTAGCGCGCCAAGAGCTCGAGGTCCTCGCGCGGATAGACCACCGCGGAGGGATTCAGGGGATTGTTGAAGAGCACCGCCTTGGTCTTTGAATTGAAGACGCTTTTCAGCATGTCCTCATTCAGCCGCCAGTGCGGCGGCTCGAGCCGGACGAGACGCGGAATGCCGCCGGCCTGGCGGATGATCGGCAGATAGGAATCATAGACCGGCTGGAAGCAGACCACTTCGTCTCCGGGCTGGACCACCGCGAGGATCGCCGAGGTCAAAGCCTCGGTGCCGCCGGAGGTGACCATCACCTCGCTCATCGGATCGAGCTTAAGGCCGTGCCAGTGACCGTAATGGGTCGCGATCGCCTGGCGCAGCTCCGGCAGGCCCATCATCGAGGGATACTGGTTGTAGCCGTTCAGCGAGGCCTCGGCCGCGGCGCGGCGGATGTCCTCGGGGCCGGGATCGTCAGGAAAGCCCTGGCCGAGATTGATAGCGTTGTTGTCGCGCGCGGCCTGCGACATCGCCTCGAAGATGGTGACGGGAAGGTCGGCAAAGACCTTGTTCAGCGAAGAGCTCTTGGACATCGGTCGGATCAGCCACCGACCTTGCTGGGAAGACCCGCCGCCTTCCAGCCAAGCATGCCGCCGGCCAGATGCTTGTCGTAAGGCAGGCCCGCCGCCTGGGCCGCGAGCGAGGCGGTCACCGAGCGTTTGCCCGAGCGGCAGGCGAACA
The DNA here is from genome assembly GCF_054185225.1 of Bradyrhizobium sp. 18BD. NCBI lineage: Bacteria > Pseudomonadati > Pseudomonadota > Alphaproteobacteria > Hyphomicrobiales > Nitrobacteraceae > Bradyrhizobium > Bradyrhizobium sp. 18BD. The sequence goes on from NZ_JAVAYL010000016.1 coordinate 14,334, forward strand.
CGACCTCCTTGCCGGCGGGATCGGGGATCGCCTTGGGATCGAAGGTCGAGAGCGGCACGACGACGCCGTAGGGGTAAGCCTCGGCCTCAACCTCGTTCGGCTCGCGCACGTCGACGAGCAGATAACGCCCTTCCGCGACGCCCTTGGAGACCTCGTCCGGGGTCAGATCCTGTACTTGATGTGCCACATCATCCTCCAACGTCGCGAGCAGCTTGCCGGGGCGATCCCGGCGGGCGGCAACCTCGCCTCTCAGGCACCAAAAATCAAGCGCTACAAAGGCTTGAGCTGCCTTGCGCAAGTTAAAGCTAAATCGCAGCGACTTGAAGTGTGCTTTGAATCCTAGGCCTGGATGATCCGCCTAGATCGTCACCTGCGTTCCGACCTCGACGACGCGGCCCGAGGGGATCTGGAAATAGTCGGTGGCATCGTTGGCGGAGCGGCTGAGCGAGATGAACAGCCGGTCCTGCCAGCGCGGCATGCCGGAATGGGCGGCGGGCTTCAGCGCCCGGCGCGACAGGAAGAACGAGGTCGACATGATGTCGAACTGCCAGCCCAGCTTGCGGGCGATGGCGAGCGCCTTCGGCACGTTGGGCGATTCCATGAAGCCGAACTTCAGCGTCACCTTGGAGAAGGTCGGCGAGATCTGTTCCAGCCTCACCCGCTCGGCCGGATCGATGCGCGGGGTCTGCGCGGTCTCGATGGTGAGAATAACGTTCTTCTCATGGAGCACCTTGTAGTGCTTCAGACTATGCATCAGCGCGGTCGGCGCGCTGAGCGGATCCGAGGTCAGGAACACGGCGGTACCCGGCACCCGCTGCGGCGGCCGCTTCTCCAGCATGGCGACGAGGTCGGCGAGCGGGAATTCGAGCTTGCGCGACTTCTCGAAGAGCAGCCGGCTGCCGCGCCGCCACGTGTACATCAGGATGATCATGAGCGCGCCGAGCGCCAGCGGCACCCAGCCGCCCTCGAACACTTTGAGCAGGTTCGCGGTCAGGAAGGTCAGGTCGAGGAACAGGAACGGGGCGATCAGCGCAGCGGCCGCAAGCGGCCTCCAGCGCCAGCCCTTCCAGATCACGACGAAGCCCATCATCGCCGTGACCACCATGGTGCCGGTGACGGAGATGCCATAGGCCGAGGCGAGCGCACTGGAGGAGCGGAACAGCAGCACCAGCAGCACCACCGCGACCAGCAGAAGCTGGTTGATGCGCGGGATGAAGATCTGGCCGGAATGGGCTTCAGATGTATGGCGAATTTCGAAGCGCGGCAGCAGGCCGAGCTGAATCGCCTGGCGCGTAAGCGAATAGGCGCCGGTGATGACGGCCTGGCTCGCGATCACGGTCGCGGCGGTCGCCAGCACGACCATGCTGCCGCGGAAGAAGCCTTGCGGGAAGAGCTGGAAGAACGGGCTCACGATCGCGCCGGGATCGCCGAGCACGAGCGCCCCCTGCCCCAGATAGTTCAGCGCCAGCGACGGCAGCACGATGAACAGCCAGGCGGTCTGGATCGGCCGCTTGCCGAAGTGGCCAAGGTCAGCATAGAGCGCCTCGGCACCGGTGACCGCCAGGAACACCGCGCCCAGCGTCACGAAGCCGATGATGCCGTGGTGGAGCATGAACGACCCGGCATAGAGCGGATTCAGCGCGAGCAGGATCTGCGGCTGCACGATAATGGGGTGGATCGCCGCGACCGCGATGACCGCGAACCAGACGCACATCACCGGGCCGAAGAAGGCGGCGACGCGGGCGGTGCCGCGCGACTGCACGGCAAACAGGCCAACCAGGATGATCACGGTCAGCGGCACGATGTAGGGCTCGAACGTCAGGGTGACATCCTTCATGCCTTCGATCGCCGACAGGACCGAGAGCGCCGGCGTGATCACGGCATCGCCGTAGAACAGGGCGCCGGAGATGATGCCGAGCAGGACGATGGTCGCCCCGCCGGTGCCGACCGCGCGCTGGGCCAGCGCCATCAGCGCCAGCGTGCCGCCCTCGCCGTTGTTGTCGGCGCGGAGCAGGATCACGACGTATTTGAGCGTCACCACGACGATGAGCGCCCACAGGATCAGGGAGACCACGCCGAGCACGGCGGCCGGCGTCGGCAGCCCCTCAGCGCCCGAGGCTGCCATCACCGCCTCACGGAACGCGTAGAGCGGGCTGGTGCCGATGTCGCCATAGACGACGCCGATGCTGCCGAGCGTCAGGGCGCCGAAACCGGCGGTGGTGTGGGCGTCGCCATGCCCATTGGCCGCCACCGCTTCCGGGACGGGAACTGCTACGTCACTTGTCATGGGAGAGCCTGATGGCCTCTAAAAATGCTTCGCTGCACAACGGCGGAAGAGCGCGGGGCTTATAGTCCTGCGCTGGCGGCATAGCCTAGCCCGATTTCGGGCCCTCGCCATGCAAATTTTGCATGGGTTTGCCAGTTGCGTTTCAAATAGTGACTTGGGTTCCGACTTCAACCACCCGCCCGGTCGGGATCTGGAAATAGTCTGTGGCATCATTGGCGGACCGGCTCAGCGCGATGAACAAATGGTCCTGCCACAGCGGCATGCCCGACTGCGCCGAGGCCTTCAGCGACCTTCGCGACACGAAGAACGAGGTCGACATGATGTCGAACTGCCAGCCCTGCTTGCGCGCGATCGCGAGCGCCTTGGGCACGTTCGGCTGCTCCATGTAGCCGAAGCGCAGCCGGACCTTTGAGAACTTGTCGCTGATCTTCTCCATGCGGAACCGCTCGGACAAATCGACCCGCGGCGTGTGCGCGGTCTCGATGGTGAGGATCACGTTGTGCTCGTGCAGCACCTTGTTGTGCTTGAGATTGTGCAGCAGCGCGGTCGGCACGAAGGCGGGATCGCTGGTCAGGAACACCGCGGTGCCCTTGACGATATGCGGCGGCCGCTTCTCCAGGCTGCGGATCAGATCGTCCAGCGGCACCTCGATCCGGCGCGTCTTCTGGATCAGGATTCCCGAGCCACGCCGCCAGGTCCAGATCGTTCCCGCCATGGCGGCGCCGAACAGCAGCGGCACCCAGGCGCCTTCGAGCAGCTTCAGCAGATTGGCGCTGAAGAAGCTGATGTCGACGACGACGAAAGGCACGATCACGGCGGCCGCCGTCGCGGCGCGCCAGTTCCACAATTTCCAGATCACGACAAAACCCATGACGCCGTCGGCGACCATGGTGGTGGAGACCGCGATGCCGTAGGCCGACGCGAGGTTGCTGGGGGTGTGGAACAGCAGCACCAGCAGCATCACGCCGATCAGCAGCAGCCGATTGACGCGCGGCAGATAGATCTGGCCGGCATGGGTTTCAGACGTGTAACGGACCTCGAAGCGCGGCAATAGGCCGAGCTGCACAGCCTGATAGACCAGCGAATAGGCGCCGGTAATCACCGCCTGGCTCGCGATCACGGTGGCGGCGGTTGCAAGGCCGACCAGCGGCAGCACCAGATGCTCCGGCACCATGCGGTAGAAGGAATGCTCGATCGCGCTCGGATCGGACAGCACCAGTGCGCCCTGCCCGAAATAGTTGATCAAGAGCGCAGGGAGCACGAAGAACATCCAGGCCGACTGGATCGGCTTGCGGCCGAAATGGCCGAGATCGGCGTAGAGCGCCTCGCCGCCCGTCACCGCCAGGAACACGGCGCCCAGCGTCACGAGGCCGATCGTGCCGTGCGACAGCAGGAATTGCAGCGCGTAATAGGGATTGATCGCCGCGAGCACCGTGGGATCGTCGGCGATGTGGACCGCGCCCATCACCGCCAGGACCGTGAACCAGACCACCATCACCGGCCCGAAGGCTGAGGCCACCAGCGCGGTGCCCTTGCTCTGCACCGCGAACAGCAGCGCCAGGATGGCGACGGTGAGCGGCACCACATAGTGCTCAAACGCGGGCGTTGCGAGCTTGAGGCCTTCGACCGCCGACAGCACCGAGATCGCCGGCGTGATCATGGAATCGCCGATGAACATGGAGGCGCCGACCACGCCGAGCGCGAGCAGGAACCAGCTCCGCCGCCCCAGCGCGCGCTGGCCGAGCGCCATCAGCGAGAGCGTGCCGCCCTCCCCGTTATTGTCGGCGCGCAGCAGCAACAGGACATATTTGGCGGTGACGACGATCAGCAGCGCCCACAGGATCAGCGAGAGCACGCCGAGCACCATGACCCGCGAGACCGGCTCGCCATGGGCCGCGCCGCGTACCGCCTCGTGGAATGCGTAGAGCGGCGAGGTGCCGATGTCGCCGAAGACGACGCCGATGCTCCCGAGCGTGAGGGACCAAAAGCCCGAAGTGACCGGCCCTTCCTGGGTCTCGGCCTGTGTGATGCTCGCCGTCATGAAGATGGAAAACGCTTCGTCCCTGAATTTGATCCGGCGCCTTTTGACGCTTCCGGCGCGCCTGTCAATCGGCACACCACCTTAGCAGGCGCAGAGCGAGATGCTGTGACGGCGCGGCCACGCTCGTCGCCTGCGCGACGACATGCCTCAGGTAAGATGGTAGCGCAAGGGGGTTACGGCTTCAGATTCGGCGGCAGCGGCGGGTCTTCGCGCATCAGGGTGATGGTCACGCGCCGGTTGGCGGCGAGCGAGGGATCGTCCGGAAACAGCGGCTGGGTGTCCGCCTTGCCGGAGACGGCGAAGATGTGCGAGCCCGGCAGGCCCTCGCGCTCGAGGATCTGACGCACGGCATTGGCGCGGTCGGCCGACAGGTCGAAGGCGCCGTAGTCGCTGCGGGTCGGCACGAATCCGGCCGCGGTGTGGCCGGCGATGGAGACGCGCAGCGGCGTCGCCTTGAGCGGGATCGCGAGCTTCTCGATCAGTCGGCGGGTGCGGTCATAGGGCACCTTGGAGCCGTCGGCGAACATCGAGCGGCCATCCTGGTCGACGATCTCCAGATTGAGGCCCTGCTTGGTTTCCTCGAACATGATGTGCTTGGACATCTCGGTCAGTTCCGGCATGTCCTGCAGCGCCTGGCGCAGCGAGGCGGCTGCGAGCGCGAAATTGCGGTCGACCTTGATCTTCGCGCCCGACGTCTTGTCGCGATCCTCCTGGTCCGGCGTCGGCGTGTTGGAGGCATCCTCGGGCTGGATGTGGTCGACGTTCTTCAGGCGCGGGCGTGTCGGCAGGCCGTCGGACTCGACGATGCCGGCGTAGCGCGCCTCGCTCTGCACGCCGAAGGCGTCGCGCATCGAGCCGGCGACGATCTTCAGCTTGTTGGCGTCCTGCGTCGAGAACGCGACGAGCATCACGAAGAAGCTCATCATCAGACCCATCAGGTCGGCGAAGGTCACGAACCAGCCGTGACCACCGCCATGAGCATCGCCGCGCTTCTTCTTGGCCATCTCTCAATATCCGGGACCGAGCGACCTTAGGCCGGCACCGGCTCGCCTTCGGCGTGACGATGCTTCTCCGGCAGATAGGCCAGCAGCATTTCGCGCACGAGCGTCGGGCTCTTGGAGTCGCGGATCATCAGGATGCCGTCGATGATCAGCGTGCGGTTGGTTTCCTCGTCGAGCAGCTTGCCGTGCAGCTTGTCGGCGATCGGCAGACAGAACAGGTTCGCGACCAGCGCGCCGTACAGCGTCGCAAGCAGCGCGGTCGCCATGAACGGGCCGAGCTTGGAGGGGTCGGTCATGTTCGCAAACATCTGCACCATACCGATCAGGGTGCCGATCATGCCGAACGCCGGGGCGCAGTCACCGATGGCGCGGTAGATCTTGCTGCCTTCGTCGAGGTGCATCAGGAAGTTGTCGCGGTCGCGCTCGAGATTGTCGCGGATGAAATCGAGGTCGTAGCCGTCGGCGACGTAGCGGATGCCCTTGGCGAGGAACGGCTCGTCGGTCTCGACCTTTTCGAGGCCGACCGGGCCCTGCTTGCGGGCGATCTCGGCGATGCGGGCGAGCTCGTCAACGAGGTCGTGGGCCGACAGGCGGCTCATGGTGAAGGCGAACTTGGCGCCGAGCGGGAGGCCGTGCAGGAGCGCAGACAGCGGAAAGCGGATCATGGTGGCGGAGATCGAGCCGCCGAAGATGATGATCATGGCATGTTCGGAGATGAACATGTGAAGGTCGCCGCCCATGAAGATCATCGCCGTGATGACGATGATGCCGGCCGTGAGCCCAACGCCCGTCATAATGTCCATGGCATACTCCAACGCGTACGCAACAACGGCCGTCCTGGCCGCTGGCGCGGCCCAACCCCGAACCGCATCGGAAACCCTAGAGCGCCGCCCTTAAAGCCACGTAAAGGTTAAGTTGAGCCGACGCCTCCGGCCGGCTCAGTGCGCTGACAGGGCGCCGGCTTTGCCCAACGCCGACAGGAATCTCAACACTTCGCTAACCATTATTGCGGCGTGTTAAGACGACAGTCCTGTCAGCTTCAGGCTGAGCGCACGCAGGCGCCTGCGCGCGTCGGCATTATAGGCTTGCGGATTGGCGCGGGCCTCGTTCATGCCGTTGAAGAACAGGCCGCTCTTGCCTGCGACGTCGTCGCCTTCGACCAGATGCAGGATCGCGGCGCCGCCCTGCTCCACCGTCGAGATCGGCGAGATGCCGCCGGCACGCACCATCGTGGTGTTCATATAGGTTGCCGGATGCAGCGAATTGACGGTGACGCCGGCCCCCTTCAGCTCCTCGGCGAGATCGATGGTGAACATGATCTGCGAGAGTTTGCTCTGCGCATAGGCGCGCGAACCGCTGTAGCCCTTCGTGATCATGACATCGTCGAAATCGATCGGATGCTGTCCAAGCGAAGCGACATTGACGATCCGCGATGGCGCAGCAACCTTGAGCAGCGGCAGCAGCAGATGGGCCAGCAGGAAGCCCGAGAGATAGTTCACGGCAAAGCGCAGCTCGTGGCCGTCGGCACTGACTTGCCTTTGCCCATCGTTCTGCGAGCCGATACCGGCATTGCTGACGAACACATCGAGGCGTTGATGATCGCGCGCAACGGCCTCGGCCAGCGCACGCGTGTCCGACATCGACGACAGGTCGGCCTGGTAGAAAATTGGCGCCGCGTGGCCGGCCTTCACGATCTCGTCGCTCAACGCCTTCGCGCGCGCCGCGTCGCGGCCGTGGATCAGGACTTTCGCACCCTCTTCCGCCAGCCGTCGCGCGACGTAGCGGCCCACACCGTCGGTGGAACCGGTGATCAAGACCGTCTTGCCATTCATGTTCATTGTCGCTCTCCGACTGCGGCCCTGCGCCACATCCGCGGCGCGAGATCGTGCAGTAATCTACGGCCCTGCGGCATGCTCCATCGCGGGAGCCGATTTGCAATGTTGACGCTGTTCAGTCTTCTCACCGCACTGCCGGCGGTGCTGGCGTTCCATCTGCTCGAGCCGGAGCTGGTGCTACCGGCGTTCAGCGTGCTGCTCTTCGTCGAGGCCGCCTTCGCCGTGATCGCAGCCCGCCTGATTCATATTCCCGATGATGCGGACGACCTCACCCTGTGGGATCTCGCCGGCGGCTTCACCCTGATCGGATGCGCCGCCGCCGTCTTCGGTGAGCCCGATCAGGCCGCCCTGTTTCTGACCGAACAAGGCGGCCCGCGGCCGGCACCGCGGCCGTAGGGCTTCAGTCGCGCTTAGTGGATTTCCGCCGAGCGCTTCAGCGCGGCCTTCAGCTTCTCGAGCGAGAAGTCGGGGCTGCGGGCAATCTCCAGGATCGGCGTCTCGCGGCGGCCGCAGAGCTCGGCGGCCTCGGGCAGCTTTGCGGCGATGTCGAGCGGGATCACGATGGCGCCATGCTGGTCGGCGTGGATGAGGTCATCCGATTTCACGGTCATGCCGGCGACGCGCACCTCGCCGCCAAAGCTCTCCGCATGCACCCAGGCATGCGACGGGCCGATCGACCCAGCCAGTGCCTGGAAGCCCGGAGCCCATTGCGGGATGTCGCGGATCGAGCCGTCGGTGATGACGCCGAGGCAGCCGAGCGCCTTGTGCACGTTGCTCTGCACCTCGCCCCAGAACGCGCCGTAGCCGACATCAGGACCATCGATGTCCTGGATCACCGAGATGCGCGGACCATGGCCGGTGCCGACATATTCGTAGTATTCGATGCGGCGCCTGGACTGCTCTTCCGGCGGCAGCGAGGACTTCAGCACCGAACGGATCGCGACCGTGCGCGCATAGCCGACGATCGGCGGCAGGTCGGGGAACGGGCAGACCAGTTGCTTGGTGGTGTAGCCGATCAGGCGGCGCTCGGGCGCCACGATCTCCATGGCGTTGCAGATCGTCGGGGTGTCGTAGCGGCCCAGTGCTTCGAGGACGGAAGCGGGCAGCGGCCCGGTCGCTTTATCAGTCACGGCGTTCTCTCCCAGATTGGCGGCCGCTGTTGGCGCGGTGCCGCCGGCACTGGGCGATATAGCCGAGATCGGGCCTCAACCCAACTCGGACGCCTTCATGGCAGACATCCGAGAAAACGACCTAGAGCATGATCCGGAAAAGTGCGCAGCGGTTTTCCGCAAAGATCATGCTCAAACAACGACCTAAAGCGCGATGACGCACCAGCCAAATCTCATCGCGCTTTAGTGCAGCCGGCCGGGCCGGTCGTCCTCGTCGTGCGGCGGCTCTGACAGATTTGCCAAGGTCGGCGCCGAGGGCGGTGACGGGACTTCGCCTCCTCCCGCGGTCGCACTGGCCTCCATCGCACGCGCCTGGTCGCGATAGGATTTGTAGCCGAGCGGCAGGCAGAGCAGATACAGCACCGTGCCGATCGAGAGCACGTACCAGGGATAGCTGATCAGAAGCGCAACGAAGAAGATCACCCCGACGAACGCCGGCAACACCAGCTCCGGCGGCACCCGCATGCGCATGCTCTTGCCGGAGAACACCGGCAGGCGCGATACCATCAGGAAGGCAACCAGCAGCGTGTAACCGGCCGTCAGCGCCGCGGGCCAGCGCCCCAGATCCAGAAACGCCGCATAGATCGGCAGCATCACGGTGATCGCGCCGGCCGGCGCGGGCACGCCGGTGAAGAAATTGGCGGCGAACGCCGGCTTGTTCGGGTCATCAAGCGTGGCGTTGAAACGCGCGAGCCGCAGGCACATGGAGATCGCAAACACCATGGCCGCGATCCAGCCGGCATTGCCGAGTTCGTGCAACTGCCAGAAATACAACATCAAGCCGGGCGCCACGCCGAAATTGACGAAGTCGGCGAGGCTGTCGAGCTCGGCGCCGAATTTGGACTGGCCCTTGATCATGCGCGCGATGCGGCCGTCGATGCCGTCGAGCGCGGCTGCGAACACGATGGCGTAGACGGCGAGCGTCATCCGCCCCTCGATCGACAGCCGGATCGCAGTCAGGCCGGCGCAGATCGCCAGCAGCGTGATGACGTTGGGCACCAGCATCCGCACCGGGATCGGGCGGAACCGCCGGCGGCGCACGTCAGGGTCTTTGAAGTCGTAGGGCGTCATTGCTGGTCCTCACCTCAAGGCGAGATATAGCAAGCCATGTCCCCCTCCGCCATCGCGGCGGAAGGCCCTGTTTGGCCCGGCTTTGGTTAATTGGCGCGGTAGGCGCGGCTCGGGTCGTCGCCGGCGAGGTCGGCCAGAATGGTCTCGCCCGCGATCGCGGTTTGCCCCTCCGACACCAGCGCCTTGGTGCCGAGCGGCAAATAGACGTCGAGCCGGGAGCCGAAGCGGATCAGGCCGAAACGCTCGCCGGCGCCGATGGCCTGGCCCTCCTTGACGAAGCAGACGATGCGCTTGGCGACGAGGCCAGCGATCTGGATCACGCCGATCCGCGCCGTCGGCGTCGTGATCACCAGCGAGTTGCGCTCATTGTCCTCGCTCGCCTTGTCGAGCTCGGCATTGATGAAGAGACCGGGACGGTAGGCGATACGGTCCACCCTGCCCGCGATCGGGCTGCGGTTCACGTGGCAGTTGAACACGCTCATGAACACCGAGATGCGCGGCAGCGGACGGTCGCCGAGCCCGAGCTCGGCCGGCGGCAATGCCATGGTGATCATCGAGACGCGGCCGTCGGCCGGCGACACCACGAGCCCCTCACGCACCGGCGTCACACGGACGGGGTCGCGGAAGAACAGCGCGCACCAGACGGTCAGGATCGTGCCGATCCAGCCCAGCGGAGACCACAGCCAGAACAGGATCAGGCTTGCCAGCGCAAAGCCGCCGATGAAGGGATAGCCCTCCTTGTGGATCGGCGGGATCTGACGCTGGATCGAATCGAGAATGGACATCGCTATCTGCCGCTCAGGGTTGATGGCACGCGGGCATCTCCCGGTGCGGTGGGCCTGTTTAGGCCAGAGTTGGGACCGGAGACAAGGTCACTCCGCGGCCGCAGGCGCCGTCAGGGCGTCGTCGACCGCCGGCGGCTCCCGGTTGGGGGCCTCGCCGCTGTCGGCCATCTGGGCCAGTTTCTCGCGCGCCGCCTCCGCCTCGCGCTGCCTGTTCCACATGCTGGCATAGAGACCGCCCTGCGCCAGCAGCTTGGCGTGGGTGCCGCGCTCGGCGATGCGGCCCTGGTCGAGCACGATGATCTCGTCGGCGCCGACGATGGTCGAGAGCCGGTGCGCGATCACCAGCGAGGTGCGGTTCCTGGCCACACGGTCGAGCGCGCCCTGGATCTCGTGCTCGGTGTGGGTGTCGAGCGCCGAGGTCGCCTCGTCCAGCACCAGGATCGGCGGTGCCTTGAGCACGGTGCGCGCGATGGCGACGCGCTGCTTCTCGCCGCCCGACAGCTTCAGCCCGCGCTCGCCGACCTGGGTCTCGTAGCCCATCGGCGCCATCCGGATGAAATTGTCGATCTGCGCGAGGCTCGCGGCCTCCTCGACCTCCGCGTCGGTCGCGTCCCAGCGGCCGTAGCGGATGTTGTAGCGGATGGTGTCGTTGAACAGCACCGTGTCCTGCGGCACCATGCCGATCGAGGCGCGCAGGCTTGCCTGCGTGACCTCGCGGATGTCCTGGCCGTCGATCAGGATCTTGCCGCCGGAGACGTCATAGAGACGGAACAACAGGCGCGAGATCGTCGACTTGCCCGCACCGGACGGGCCGACGATAGCAACGGTCTTGCCGGCCGGCACCTCGAAGCTGATACCCTTCAGGATCGGGCGCGTCGGCTCATAGGCAAAGCGCACGTCCTCGAAGCGCACCGTGCCGGCGGAAACAGTGAGCGGCTGCGCGCCGGGGGCGTCCTTGATCTCGGCTTCGCGGCCGATCACGCCGAACATCTTCTCGATGTCGATGATCGCCTGCTTGATCTCGCGATAGACCATGCCCATGAAATTCAGCGGCTGGTAGAGCTGGATCATCATGGCGTTGACCAGCACGAAATCGCCGACCGTGTTGGTGCCGTTGCGCACGCCGATCGCGCACATCAGCATGGTCGCGGTCAACCCCAGCGTGAAGATTACGGCCTGGCCGGTATTGAGCACGGCGAGCGAAGTGTAGGTGTGGACGCTCGCCTCCTCGTAGCGCGCGACCGACTTGTCGTAGCGCTGCGCCTCGCGGGTCTCGGCGCTGAAATACTTTACGGTCTCGTAGTTGAGCAGCGAGTCGATCGCCTTGGTGTTCGCCTCGGTATCGGAATCGTTCATCTTGCGGCGGATGCCGATCCGCCACTCGGTCGCGATGTAGGTATAGTACATGTAGACCGCGACGGTGATCAGGGTCGCGACCACGTAGCGCCAGTCGAACTGCCAGAGCAATACGGCCATCAGCAGCGAGACCTCGACGATGGTCGGGATCAGCTGCAGGATCACCATGCGCACGATGACCTCGATGCCCTCGCGGCCGCGCTCGAGAACGCGCGTCAGGCCGCCGGTCTTGCGCTCGAGGTGGAAGCGCAGCGACAGCTCGTGCATGTGGACGAAGGTGATGGTGGCGAGCTTGCGCACCGCATGCATGGCGACGCGCGCGAAAATGCCGTCGCGCCATTGCGTCAGCACCGCCATCAGGATGCGCATCACGCCGTAGCTCGCGGTGAGCAGCAGCGGCGAGGCGATCACCCAGAGATGCCAATTGTCGGCCGCGACCGGCGCGGTGTTGGCGCCGGTCAGCGCGTCCGTTGCCCATTTGAAGCTGAACGGCACCGTCAGCGTGATCAGCTTGGCGGCGAGCAGCAGCACCATCGACCAGACCACCCGCATCTTCAGGTCGAAGCGGTCGCCCGGCCAGATATAGGGCCACAAATGCGCCAGCGTGCCCATCAGCGTAGCCCGCTCCGACTGCCCCCCGACGGGAGGATTGGGAACGTCGGCGCCGTCGAACGATTGAGGTTGGTCCATCAAGAAGCCTGAAGGCCCGCCGGATGCGGGCGGCGTTACGATTTGCGATTTTCGCCTGTCATATAAAGCCTTCCCGATGCCAGCGCACCCCGCCAGATGGCGAATCTTTGATTGTTTGTCGCCATTTACCGGTAGATTTCCGGGTGATCCGAATCACCGATTGGGCTTGACGCCTCTTCGCTGCAATGCATCATGACACCAATGAGCACCATGAAAACCGTCTGTGTCTATTGCGGCTCCGGCCCCGGAACCAATCCCCGCTTCACCGAAGGCGCCAAGGCGTTCGGCAAGGCGCTCGCCGAGAACAACATTCGCCTGGTCTATGGCGGCGGCTCGCTCGGCCTGATGGGCTCGGTCGCGACCTCCGTGCTCGACCACGGCGGCACAGTCACCGGCATCATTCCCGAATTCCTCCGCAAGCGCGAGAATGCGCTGACCCGCGTGCAGGAAATGATCGTCACGCCCGACATGCACGAGCGCAAGCGGCTGATGTTCGAGCGCTCCGACGCCTTCGTGGCGCTGCCGGGCGGCGTCGGCACGCTGGAAGAGCTGGTCGAGCAGCTGACATGGAAGCAGCTCGGCCGTCACGCCAAGCCGGTGCTGCTCGCCAACATCGACAATTTCTGGGAGCCGCTGTTCTCGCTGCTGTCGCACATGCGCCAGACCGAGTTCATCCGCGCCGGCCTGTCGGTCGACATCCTCAAGGCCGATCGTATCGAGGAGATCCTGCCGAAGCTGAAGGCGGCCGTGGCCCAGATCGCCGAAGCGGAAAAGCAGCTCGCCCCGGAAGTGGCGCGCAAGCTGTAAAATTTTTTTGTTTGCGCATGATCTCCGCGCAAACGCGTTCCGCGTTTGTCGCGAGGGAAAACCGCTGCACACTTTTCCGGATCATGCGCTACTCCTGCGGGAACGTCACCGCCTCGATCCGGTTACCATCAGGGTCGGTAACGAAGGCCGCGTAGTAGCGCACGCGGTCATGCGGACGGATGCCGGGCGCACCGTCGCAGGCGCCACCGGTCGCAAGTGCTGCCGCATGAAACGCATCGACCTCGCCGGTCGTCTTCGCCCGCAGGCAGATGTGCACACCGCTCTCAGGCGCGACGCGTGGCATTGCCTCGCGCAGATTGATCCAGAATTCCGGATAGGCCTTGCCGAAACCGACCGTGCGCGGCCGCGTGACGAGACGCGTGAGGCCAAGGGCGGCGAGCGTGGCTTCGTAGAATGTTGCGGAGCGATCGAGATCGCTGACGCCGACGGAGATGTGGTCGATCATGTTTGCCCCCTCCTCCTCGTCATTGCGAGCGAAGCGAAGCAATCCAGAATGCCTCCGCGGAGACAGTCTGGATTGCTTCGTCGCTTCGCTCCTCGCAATGACGGCGTTTGTCACACCGCCGTCGCCCTACGCCGGCGCGCCCGATTTCACGAGCTTGTAGATCACCGAATCCATCAGCGCCTGGAACGAGGCATCGATGATGTTCGGGGACACGCCGACCGTGGTCCAGCGATCGCCGTTCTCGTCCTCGCTCTCGATCAGCACGCGCGTGACCGCACCGGTGCCGCCATTGAGGATACGCACGCGGTAATCGATTAGCGTCAGCCCTTCGATGTACTTCTGGTACTTGCCGAGATCCTTGCGCAGCGCCACGTCGAGCGCGTTGACGGGGCCGTTGCCTTCGGCAGCGGAAATCAAATGCTCGCCGGCAACGTCGACCTTGACCACGGCCAGAGCGACAGTGACGCGCTCGCCATGCGAATTGTAGCGCTGCTCGACATTGACGTCGAACTGCTCGACCTCGAAATAATGCGGCACCTTGCCGAGCGTGCGGCGCGCCAGGAGCTCGAACGAGGCGTTGGCGGATTCATAGGCGTAGCCGGCCGCCTCGCGCTCCTTCAATTCCTCGACGAGACGCGTCAGCTTCGGATCGCTCTTCTCGTAAGCGATCCCGGCGCGGTCGAGCTCGGCGATCACGTTGGAGCGGCCGGCCTGGTCCGACACCAGCACCTTGCGGTGATTGCCGACCAGTTCGGGCAAGACGTGCTCGTAGGTCTGCGGATCCTTCATCACGGCGGAGGCATGGATGCCGGTCTTGGTGACGAAGGCGCTTTCGCCGACATAGGCCGCATGCCGGTTCGGCACACGGTTGAGCATGTCGTCGAGCGTGCGCGAGACCTTGACGAGCGTCGCCAGCTTCTCGGCGGTGACGCCGATCTCGAAGGCGTCCGAAAACTCCTTCTTCAGCTTCAAGGTCGGAATCAGCGAACAGAGATTGGCGTTGCCGCAGCGCTCGCCGAGACCGTTCAGCGTGCCCTGGATCTGCCGCGCACCGGCGCGCACCGCGGCCAGCGAATTGGCCACCGCCTGCTCGGTGTCGTTATGGGCGTGGATGCCGACGTGATCGCCGGGGATGTGCTTGGTCACCTCGGTGACGATGGCCTCGACCTCGTTCGGCATGGTGCCGCCATTGGTGTCGCACAGCACCACCCAGCGCGCGCCGGCCTCATAGGCGGCCTTGGCGCAGGCAAGCGCGAAGCTCGCATCTTCCTTGTAGCCGTCAAAGAAATGCTCGCAGTCGAGCATGACCTCGCGGCCGGCAGCTTTCGCCGCCGCGACGCTGTCGCGGATCGAGGCGAGATTCTCTTCCTTCGTCGTCTCCAGCGCGACGCGCACCTGATAGGCGGAGGACTTTGCGACGAAACAGATCGCGTCCGCCTTGGCTTCCAAAAGCCCGGCGACACCGGGATCGTTGGAGACCGAGCGCCCTGCCCGGCGCGTCATGCCGAAGGCGGTGAAGCGCGCATGATTGAGCTTCGGCTTGGAGCCGAAGAACTCGGTGTCGAGCGGATTGGCGCCGGGATAGCCGCCCTCGACATAGTCGATGCCGAGATCGTCGAGCATCGCGGCGATGACCTGCTTGTCGGTCAGCGTGAAATCGACGCCATTGGTCTGCGCGCCGTCGCGCAGTGTGGTGTCGAACAGATAGAGGCGCTCTTTGCTCATTGCGCTGCTCCGAGCGTCTTCTTCATCGTGGTGTTGGCGAGCCATTCATCGTTGATGGCGACGCTGTTGCGCTGCTGGGCACTGTAGCCGCGCTTGGCGAAAAAGCCCTGCGCGGTGTCGCTGGCATCGACCGTGAGCGCCGTAGCGCCGCGGCCGCCGGCGAGCTTCTCCAGCGCGTCCACCAGCATGGTCGCGATGCCCTGCCCGGCCACGGCCGGATGCACATAGAGCATGCGGATGTGATCGGCGCCGCGCAGCGAGGCGAAACCGACGGGCGAGCCTTCGAGCGTCGCGATCAGCGTCAGGTCGGAGGCGAGCCGCTTGCCGAACTCTTCGTCCTCGGCCGCCTCCATCCAGGCCTGCTGCTGCGCCTCGCTATAATCGTCGCCGGTCAGTTCCTCGATGCTGGCGGTGAAGATCGCAGCGAGCACCGGCACGTCATCCGGCAGGAACGGCCGCAAGCCGGGCTTCGGCAAAGTCTGTCCCATTGTCTTCACCACATCCCATAGAGTTTCAGCACGATCGCCACGGCGGCACCGAGCAGCAGGATCTTCAGCGCGATGTAATAGAGCCAGTGCCGCGGGAACGGCGTGTCGGGCCGCGTCATCGCGTCACCTCCCACGTCGTCCCGTCCTTGGAATCCTTGATCGCAACGCCCATCGCGGCGAGCAGGTCGCGGATGCGGTCGGACTCCTTAAAATCCTTCCGGCCGCGCGCTGCGGTTCGCTCCGCGATCAGGCGTTCGACCTCCGCGGCAACGACGCCGCTCGCCTGCTGCTTGCGGCCTTCCCACTGCGCCGCGCTCTCGGACAGGAATCCGAGCAGCCGCAGCGACCCCGCCAAAGCGGGCACGTCGCTGCCGCGCAGGCTGTGCAGCGCCGCTATCGCGAGCGAGGTGTTGAGGTCGTCGAGCAGCGGCTCGACCACGGACGCGGCCGGCCTACCGGGTTCGACATCGGCGGCGACGCGATACCAGTCGTCGAGCGTCCTGGCGCTTTCCTCCAGCGACTTCATGGTCCAGTCGATCGGCGAGCGGTAGTGCGTCTTCAGCATGTTCAGGCGCAGCACCTCGCCCGGCCAGTCCTGAAGCAGCTCGTGGATCGTGATAAAGTTGCCGAGCGACTTCGACATCTTCTCGCTCTCGACCTGCAGAAAGCCGTTGTGCATCCAGTAGTTCGCCATGCGCTCCTGGTGGAAGGCGCAGCAGGTCTGCGCGACCTCGTTCTCGTGATGCGGAAACACGAGATCGATACCGCCGCCATGGATGTCAAAATGCTCGCCGAGATGCTTCCAGGCCATGGCCGAGCACTCGATGTGCCAGCCCGGACGCCCCTCGGCCTTGATGCCGGCCGGCGACGGCCATGACGGCTCGCCCGGCTTCGACGGCTTCCACAGCACGAAGTCGGTGTTGCCTTTCTTGTAGGGCGCGACATCGACGCGGGCGCCGGCGACCATCTCGTCCAGCGAGCGGTTGGACAGCGCGCCATAGCGCGGCAGTCCGTCATTGGCCGCGTTCATCGCCTGCGGCGAGAACAGCACATGGTCCTCGGCGGCATAGGCAAAGCCGCCTTTGATCAGCCGCTCGATGATCTCGCGCATCTCGACGATGTGCTCGGTCGCGCGCGGCTCGACGCTCGGCCGCAGTGCGCCAAGCGCGTCGACGTCGGCGTGAAACTGCTTGCCGGTCTGCTCGGTGACCTTGCGGATCGCCTCGTTCAGCGGCAGGCCGGGAAAGTCGCGCGCGGCGCGGTCGTTGATCTTGTCGTCGACGTCGGTGATGTTGCGGACATATTTGACGTGGGCCTCGCCGTAGAGATGGCGCAGCAGCCGAAACAGCACGTCGAACACGATCACCGGCCGCGCATTGCCGATATGGGCGAAGTCATAGACAGTCGGTCCGCAGACATACATGCGGACGTTCTTGGCATCGAGCGGCACGAAGGTGCGCTTGTCCCGGCTCAGCGTATCGTAGAGGCGTAATTCCATATGGACACCCGTCGGCTGTTGGCCGGGCGTCCAGTGCTCTCAATGTGTTTGAGAAAAGACGGCTCCAGCCAGCGAATCGCTAGCTCGTAATCTCGCAAATGATGCAAATGGCGAGGAGACCGTTCATGCGGGAACATATGGGCCACGCGGGGCCCTGCCGTCAAGGGAGCCGCGAAAATGCCGTCTTATGCCCGCAATGCGCAGCCCGCCCGCCACGATGGTTCCATTATCCTTAACCTTTTGAGTTTACTTGAAACCCGGCGGTCCTCTGAAGCCCCGGTGCACCCATGCGATCCCTGTTCGCGCTCGTCCTTTGCGGCTCCTTCGTCGCGGCATCCGGCGCCTTTGCCGAGACCCGCGTCTTCATCATCGCCAACCAGGCGGACGGCTACGGCGTCGACAAGTGCCTGGCCAAGGGCGACAAATGCGGTGCGCAGGTCGCGCGGACCTACTGCCAGTCACGGGATTTTGCCCAAGCATCAAGCTATCGCCGGGTCGATCCCGACGAAATTACCGGCTCTGTCCCCAAAACCGGCGCAAACTGCTCCCATGGCCATTGCGACGAATATGTCGCAATCACCTGCCAGCGCTGAATTCCCTCGGAGCTGGCGGACCTTAGGACCGGTCTTCGGCCCCTGAAACGACGTGACGATGCCGCAGGAAGCGGCTATGGGAGGGCGCGCTTCGGCCCCCCAGATCACGCTGGGCCGCGACCTCGCTAGAATGGCGGATATGCCTGAATTTTTGTCTCTCTCCCGTGCCCGCTCCTTCCTTGCCTGCACCGTCCTCCTCGGCACGGTCGTGCTCGCCAATGGCGCTTTCGCGCAGGCCGGTCCGCCTGGCCCGCCGCCTCAGCCCGGCCAGAACGGGCTTGGTCCCAATCCGATGTGCGTGCGACTGGAGGGCCAGCTCGCCGCGCTCGATCGTGGCGGCGGCGGTGGCGACCCCGCACGCGACGACCAGATCCGCCGCTACCAGGATTCCCAGGCCAAGCAGCAGGCCGAGCTCGATCGCGTCACCATGCAGGCCAAGCGCATGGGCTGCGATTCCTCCGGCTTCTTCTCGCTGTTCAACGGCCAGCAGGCGCAATGCGGCCCGGTCAACACCCAGATCCAGCAGATGCGCGCCAATCTCGACCAGATCACCGGCAATCTCGAACGCCTGCGCGGCGGCGGCTTCAGCCCGGAGCGCGACAATCAGCGCCGCTCGGTGCTGATGGCGCTGGCGCAGAACAGTTGCGGCCCGCAATATGCCAACGCCGCGCAGTCACAAGGCGGCGGCAATTTCCTGAGCAACCTGTTCGGCGGCAACAACCCGAACAACCCGAATAGCCCGCAAGGCGTGCCGCCCTCCGATCTCGGCCCGCAATCCGGCACCTATCGCACCGTCTGCGTGCGCACCTGCGACGGCGCCTATTTCCCGATCTCGTTCGCCACCGTGCCGGCGCGCTTCCCCGACGACGAGAAGACCTGCAAGGCGTTGTGCCCGGCCGCGGAAGCCGTGCTCTACACCCATCGCAATCCCGGCGAGGACATGAACTCGGCGGTGTCGGTCGGTGGACAGCCCTACACGGCGCTTCCGACCGCCTTCAAATTCCGCAGCGAGTTCAACCCGTCCTGCTCGTGCAAGGCCGCGGGCCAGACCTGGGCCGATGCGCTGAAATCGGCCGACGACAAGGCCGCGGCCGAGCAGCAGGGTGACATCATCGTCACCGAGGAGAGCGCCAGGAAGATGCAGCAGCAGCGCCTGAGCAAGGGCACGCCTGCCGCGACGACCAAGAAGGGTGCAGCCCCCGCGCCGACGACGGCAACCGCACCAGCTACGACGCCGCCTGCGGATCCTGCCCCCACGACCTCGTCGGAGAACAAGCCGATCCGCTCGGTCGGCCCGACCTTCCTGCCGCAGCAGCAGAAGTAGGCCACCACTCTCCGTCGTGTCCCGCGAACGCGGCCGCCAAGCGCGGCCGCTTCGCCCGCACTACTCGCCCTCGCGGCTCCAAGGGAAGAGATTGGCCGGAAAGTCCGCCGCGTAGCGCTTTCCCTTCGGTGGCGGCGGTGGCTCGTCCGGTGGATTCGGATTCGGCTCCACCACCCGCCGATAGAGGTGCCAGGTGGCATGACCGAGCACCGGCAGAACGACAGCGAGACCGACGAAGAGCGGTAGTGAGCCGATCACGAGCAGCGCCGCCACGATGAGGCCCCAGGCGGCCATCGCAACCGGATTTTCCGCCACCGCCCGGAGCGACGTGCGGATCGCATCGATCGCAGTCGCATGCCGGTCGAGCATCAAGGGAAACGACACGACGCTGACGCACAAGGCCGAAACCGCAAACAGGAAGCCGACACCACAACCGACGATGATGAGCGACCAGCCTTCCGGTGTCGTCAGCACACGCGTTGCGAAGTCGGGAATGCTTGCAGCCGCCGCGTGACCGAAGATTGTGACGTAGATTGCGTTCGCGACACCGATCCAGGCCCCGAACAGGACGAGCAGGAGCACGCCGAGCTCGAGCATGGCGCCGAACGACGGTGCGCGCAGCACCTTGATCGCGTCCCATGCCCCGACCTCCTCGCCGCGTTCGCGGCGACGGCTGAGCTCGTAGAGACCGATCGCGGCAAAGGGTCCTATCAGGGCAAAGCCGGCGGCCAGCGGAAACAAAAGCGGCAGGACCGAATAACCAAGGACCATCCTGAACAGGACGAGACCGAGAACAGGATAGATCACGCAGACGACGATGGCGTGACTTGGCATCGCCTGGAAATCCTCCCAGCCAAGGCGCAGCGCCTCGGTCAGGTCGGACAGACTGATCTTGCGAATGGGATAAGAGGCCGCTTCGCCGAATACGTGCCGCCTCAACATGCCCTGGGAGTACAGAGTGGCCATGAACGCACCCTCCCGTGCTGTAAGCCGCGGCGGTGATACCGCGCGCTTTCCAGCCACGCGTATCCGCCTCACGAGCGAGAAACGCGATGGGCCGAGTACGGCAACCCAGGTTCAGCGAAACGAGCCTGGCCCGACGGAACCCGTCGCGACCTGCCTCGCAAGCTTAGCGCGCACGAGGCATGGTTGCACTCACGGTTGGGTGAATTGTGCGTCTGCGTGGATTTGTGCGCTGCGCAAGCGAACGACCTCTGGCGACTGACGCCTTGCGCGGCAATGCCGTTCGTCCACGTCAAATGAACGCCGGCATGCGCTATTGACGCCGGCTCCGGCGGAGATCATTTTAAACGTGTAGACGCCCCCAGCTCCGGTGAGATTGGCGGTCGCGACAGTTCTCTTGATTTCGCGACCGTTGGAATGGGCGAGGCAAGAGGCGCAGCGATGGCGTGCATGCCAACGCAGCCATCGCGACAGACGTGAGCTCCGCCCAGGATTCGTATCCGCAGCCTTTGATGGCGAGGATGGATCAGGATGGTTGTCGCACTGATACTGCTTCTGGTCGCGATCGGCTCGGTGCTGTTTCACATCTACAGCCCGTGGTGGTGGACGCCGATCGCCACCGACTGGGCGTATATCGACCACACCATCAACATCACCTTCTGGATCACGGGCTTCGTTTTCGTCGCTGTTATCGCCTTCATGGCCTATTGCGTCTTCCGCTTTCACCACAAGGAGGGACGACGGGCCGACTACAATCCGGAAAACAAAAGGCTCGAATGGTGGCTGAGCGTCGGGACCGGAATCGGCGTCGCGGCGATGCTGGCGCCTGGCCTCGTGGTCTGGCACCAGTTCGTGACGGTGCCTGCCGATGCCTCCGAGGTCGAGGTCATGGGCCAACAATGGCAATGGAGCTTCCGCCTTCCGGGCAAGGATGGGCGGCTCGGCACATCCGATGTCCGCAACATCGGCGCCGACAATCCGATGGGACTCAATCGCGACGATCCACATGCACAGGACGACGTCGTGATCGAGAACGGCGACCTGCACCTTCAACTGGGAAAGCCGGTCAAGGTTCTCCTCCGTTCTGTTGACGTCCTGCACGATTTCTACGTGCCCGAATTCCGCGCCAAGATGGACATGGTCCCGGGCGCGGTGACCTATTTCTGGATCAAGCCGATCCGAACCGGAACGTTCGACGTTCTCTGCGCGGAGCTGTGCGGCGCTGCGCACTATCAAATGCGCGCCAAGGTGATCGTCGACGAAGAGCGTGAATATCACGCCTGGCTGGATCAACAGAAAACGTTTGCAGAATTGTCGCCTGGAAAAGCCGTCGTGAAGGCGACGTACCAATCCGGCGGCGGCAAGTAGAGCCGCCGCGAAGTGAGAATCGGGTGCGTGAGGCGAGCTCGTCGCCCCCGAAGGAAACGACCGAGGAGGTATTTCTATGGTCGATATTCCATATGAAGGGATCGCACACATCCCGCCTGCCGAAGTGCCTGATGTCGAGCTCTATCATCCGAGGAGCTGGTGGACACGGTATGTGTTCTCGCAAGACGCCAAGGTGATCGCCATTCAGTACTCGCTGACAGCCTCGGCCATCGGGCTGGTGGCCCTGGTGTTGTCGTGGCTGATGCGGCTGCAACTGGGATTCCCCGGCACCTTCTCTTTCATCGATGCCAACCAGTACCTCCAGTTCATCACCATGCACGGCATGATCATGGTGATCTACCTGCTCACCGCGTTGTTCCTGGGCGGCTTCGGCAACTACCTGATCCCGCTGATGGTCGGCGCCCGGGACATGGTCTTCCCGTATGTGAACATGCTGAGCTACTGGGTCTACCTGCTCGCAGTCCTGGTGCTGGCCTCGACATTCTTCGTGCCCGGTGGTCCGACCGGCGCGGGCTGGACGCTGTACCCGCCACAATCGATCCTCTCCGGAACGCCCGGGCAGGATTGGGGCATCATTCTCATGATGTCATCCCTGATCCTGTTCATCATCGGCTTCACCATGGGCGGGCTGAACTATGTGGTCACGGTGCTCCAGGCGCGCACCCGCGGCATGACGTTGATGCGCCTGCCGCTGACGGTGTGGGGTATTTTCACGGCAACCGTCATGGCGCTGCTGGCATTTCCTGCACTCTTCGTCGCCTCGGTCATGCTGCTGCTCGACCGTCTCTTGGGAACCAGCTTCTTCATGCCCTCCCTTGTCGAGATGGGCACGCTTTCGAAATATGGTGGCGGCAGCCCGCTGCTCTTCCAGCACCTGTTCTGGTTCTTCGGCCACCCCGAGGTCTACATCGTCGCCCTGCCCGCTTTCGGCATCGTCTCCGATCTGATCAGCACGCATGCGCGCAAGAACATCTTTGGCTACCGCATGATGGTCTGGGCGATCGTGGCCATCGGCGCGCTCAGCTTCATCGTATGGGCGCACCACATGTATGTGAGCGGGATGTTCCCGCAATTCGGGTACTTCTTCGCCACCACGACGCTCATCATCGCCATCCCCACCGCGATCAAGGTCTACAACTGGGTGCTGACGCTTTGGCGCGGAGACATTCATCTCAGGGTGCCGATGCTGTTTGCCCTCGGCTTCATCATCACCTTCGTGAACGGCGGCCTCACCGGCCTCTTCCTCGGCAATGTCGTCGTGGATGTCCCCCTCTCGGATACCATGTTCGTGGTCGCACATTTCCACATGGTGATGGGCGTGGCGCCGATCATGGTGGTGCTGGGTGCCATCTATCACTGGTACCCCAAGGTCACGGGGCGAATGCTCAACGACGCACTCGGGAAGTTTCACTTCTGGGTCACGTTCCTCGGCGCCTATCTGATCTTCTTCCCCATGCACTATCTCGGGCTGCTCGGGGTTCCACGTCGATACTTCGAGCTCGGCGACGCCGCGTTCATCCCGTCCTCGGCCCATTCACTGAACGCCTTCATCTCCGTGGTGGCCTTGACCGTCGGCTTCAGCCAAATGGTGTTCCTGTTCAATCTTGCCTGGAGCCTGTTCAAAGGCGAGGCCTCAGGCGGCAATCCGTGGCGGGCGACGACGCTGGAATGGCAGACGCCGGAAACGCCGCCCGGGCACGGCAACTGGGGCAAGGAGCTCCCGGTCGTCTACCGCTGGGCCTATGACTACAGCGTCCCCGGCGCCGACGAGGACTTCATTCCGCAAAACCAGCCGCCGCGCGCGACGCACCTCGTTCAGGGAGCTGCTTCGTGAGCGCCATCATCCTGTTCCTGACTGTGATCGCGATCATCGCCGGATGGTGGCTGTCGCAGCAGAGGCTGACGGCCAAACCCTGGCTGGAGGAAGGCCAGCTCGGTGACTTCCCCGGCGGCGATGCCATGACATGGCCGGCAGCGAAGATCGGCCTCGGCGTGTTTCTCGCCGTCGCGAGCGCATTGTTCGTGCTGTTCATGAGTGCCTACTCCATGCGCATGGCCGTGGCGGACTGGCGGACACTGCCCGTGCCGAGGCTGCTGTGGTTCAACACCGGCGTTCTGGTCCTGAGCAGCGTCGCACTGCAATGGTCGTATGTGGCCGCACGTCGAGACGACGGTGAAGGCGTCATGATCGGCCTGCTCACTGGTGGAGCAGCTGCGGTGATCTTCCTCGCCGGACAGCTTTTGGCTTGGCAGCAGCTCAGCGCGGCCGGGTATTTCGTGGCGTCCAATCCTGCCAATTCCTTCTTCTACCTGTTGACCGCGGTGCACGGGCTGCATCTGACGGGTGGCCTGGTGGCCCTCGGGCGAACCTCGGCCAAGGTGTGGCGCAGCTCCGAGATCGCCGACACCCGCCTGAGCGTGGAGCTGTGCGCCATCTACTGGCACTTCCTGCTGCTGGTGTGGCTTGTCCTGCTTGGCCTGCTCACCGGATGGACCGACGATTTCGTCAACATCTGTCGCCAATTGCTGAGCTAGGAGGCGAGACCAGATGGCAGAGACCGCACTGACACATCCAGCAGAAGCTCCCGAGCGGCTTCCGGGCTGGCGCGGCATCGCCGCCGACTGGGCCTCCGATCAGCGCGCGTTCAAGAACGTGTCCTGGGGCAAGGCCATGATGTGGATCTTCCTCCTCAGCGACACCTTCATCTTCAGTTGCTTCCTGCTCTCCTACATGACGGCACGGATGTCGACGACCGTGCCCTGGCCCAACCCCAGCGAAGTCTTCGCTCTCAACTTCGCCGGCAAGCACATCCCGCTCATCCTGATCGCCATCATGACGTTCATCCTGATCAGCAGCAGCGGGACGATGGCGATGGCCGTCAATTTCGGTTACCGCCGCGATCGCGTCAAAACCGCAGCCTTGATGCTGGTCACGGCGGCGTTCGGCGCAACCTTCGTCGGCATGCAGGCCTTCGAATGGACCAAGCTGATCAGGGAGGGCGTCCGGCCCTGGGGCAACCCGTGGGGCGCGGAGCAGTTCGGCTCGAGCTTCTTCATGATCACCGGCTTCCACGGCACCCATGTGACGATCGGCGTGATCTTCCTGATCGCGATCGCACGCAAGGTCGCGCGCGGAGACTTCGACGTCGGCAGGCGCGGCTTCTTCACGAGCCGCAAGGGGTATTACGAGATCGTCGAAATCATGGGCCTGTACTGGCACTTCGTCGATCTGGTGTGGGTGTTCATCTTCGCGCTTTTCTATCTTTGGTGAGGTCGGCGCATGACAAACGCGACAGTACACATGGAAGAACAGCTCCACGCTCCGGCGCACGGCTCAGTTGCAACAGCAGCCGTGCACGCCAAGGGGCAACAGCACCCGATCAAGCTCTACCTCGTGGTCTGGGGCTGGTTGTTCGTCCTCAGCACGTGCTCCTACCTCGTCGACTACTTTGGCCTACAGGGCTATCTCAGGTGGTCGCTGATCCTGCTGTTCATGGTGCTGAAGGCCGGCCTGATCGTCGCCGTGTTCATGCACTTGGCCTGGGAGCGGCTGGCCCTGGCCTATGCCATCCTGTTGCCGCCGATCGCGGTGATGGTCTTTGTGGCGATCATGGTGCTCGAATCCGAGTACACCCATTTCCTTCGGGGGCTGTTCTTCGCAGCCCCGTCGTAGCACCGGCGGGCCCAGTCGCTAACGTCACCCCTCGAACGCGTCGATCGAGGCGCCGTTGGCGCGCGAGACCAGCGTCTCGTCCGCCGCCGGCGACGGCTCGCCCTTGTCGCGAAAGCGGTTGGTGATGGGATAGCGGCGGTCGCGGCCAAAGTTCTTGCACGTCACCTTCACGCCGGGCGCGGCCTGGCGGCGCTTGTATTCGGCGACGTTGAGGAGATGGTCGATGCGCATAACCGTCTCGCGGTCGAAGCCGGCGGCGATGATCTTGTCGAGCGGCTCCTCGCGCTCGACCAGGCGTTCGAGAATGGCATCGAGCACGTCGTAGGGCGGCAGCGAATCCTGATCGGTCTGGTTCTCGCGCAGCTCCGCGCTCGGCGGGCGTGTGATGATGTCGGGCGGGATCACCTCGCCCGCAGGCCCGAGTGCGCCCTCGGGCTTCCAGCCATTGCGCAGCACCGCCAGCCGGAACACCTGCGTCTTGTAGATGTCCTTGATCGGGTTGAAGCCGCCGTTCATGTCGCCATAGAGCGTGGCGTAGCCAACCGACATTTCCGACTTGTTGCCTGTGGTCACCACCATCAGGCCGGTCTTGTTGGAAATCGCCATCAGCAGCGTGCCGCGGGTACGGGCCTGCAGATTCTCCTCGGTGATGTCAGGCGGCAGGTTCTTGAAGATGCCGGACAGGATGGTCTCGAAGCCGGTCACGGCTTCCGCGATCGGCAACACCTCGTAGCGGATGCCGAGATGGCCGGCGAGCTCGCCGGCATCCGCGATCGAGTGGGCCGCAGTGTAGCGATAAGGCAGCATCACGCCATGCACCTGATCGGCGCCGAGCGCATCGACCGCGATCGCCGCGCACAGCGCGGAATCGATGCCGCCGGAAATGCCGAGCAGCACGCCGGGGAAGCCGTTCTTGGCGACGTAGTCGCGCAAACCCAGCACGCAGGCGGCGTAGTCGGCCTTGTCGCCCTCGAGCAGCTCTGCGATCGGCCCGGCACAGCGCCAGTCGTCGCCATTGCGGGTGAAGCGCACCGTCGTGACGCTCTCCTCGAACGCCGGCAATTGCGCCGCCAGCGACAGATCGCCGTTGAGCACGAAGGAGGCGCCGTCGAACACCAGCTCGTCCTGGCCGCAGACCTGATTGAGATAGACCAATGGCAGGCCGCTCTCGGTGACGCGTGCGACGGCTACCGACAGGCGCACGTCGTTCTTGTCGCGGGCATAGGGCGAGCCGTTCGGCACCAGGATGATCTCTGCGCCGGTCTCGGCCAGCGTCTCGACCACGTTTTCGTAGTCCTCGGATTCTTCCAGCCAGATGTCCTCGCAGATCGGCACACCGATGCGCACGCCGCGCACCGTGACCGGTCCCGCGGCGGGGCCGCGCGCAAAAAGCCGCTTCTCGTCGAACACGCCGTAGTTCGGCAGATTACATTTGAAGCGCAGGCCGGTGATGCGGCCGCCGTCGAGCAGCGCGCAAGCATTATAGAGCCTGCCCTCCTCGACCCAGGGCGTGCCGACCAGCATGGCCGGCCCGCCATCGGCGGTCTCGCGCGCGAGACTTTCGATCGCCGCACGGCAGGCGGCCTGGAAGGCCGGCTTCTGCACCAGATCCTCCGGCGGATAGCCGGCGATGAACAATTCCGGAAACAGCACGAGATCGGCGCCGTCGGCGACGGCCCGCGCGCGAGCGGCGCGTGCCTTGGCGGCATTGCCCGCGATGTCGCCCATGGTCGGATTGAGCTGGGCGAGCGTGACCGCGAATGCGTTGAGACGTTCGGTCATGGCCACAGCACTCCGATTTCGTGGCTAGAGGAACCCCAACCGCTCGATGATGGCGATGATCCAGAACGCGCCGGCCATCAGCAACGCCACACCGACCGCGGCGGATCCCATGTCCTTGACCCGCCCGATCTGCTTGTCGTGATCCATGGTGAGACGGTCGGCGAGCTTCTCGATCGCGGTGTTGAGCAGTTCGACCGTCAGCACGAACGCAACCGAGCAGACCAGCTCGACCGCGCGCATCGCCGTCGCGCCGACGAACCAGGCCAGCGGCAGCGACAGCAGGAGCGCAAAAATCTCCTCGCGGACGGCCTGCTCCGACCGGAACGCAAAGGCCAGACCGTTACGGGAATTGATCGTGGCCTTCCAAATCCGCAGCAAGGTCTTACAGCCCCGCTGCGGCCGGCATCGGCTTGGTCTTGCCGGCGCGCTCCTGCTTGAGCAGCTCGGCGACCAGGAAAGCCATATCGATGGATTGCTCGGCGTTGAGGCGGGGATCGCAGACCGTGTGATAGCGGTCGTTGAGATCCTCGTCGGTGATGGCGCGGGCGCCGCCGAGGCATTCCGTGACGTCCTTTCCGGTCATCTCCAGATGCACGCCGCCGGCATGGGTGCCTTCGGCGGCGTGGATCGTGAAGAACGATTTCACCTCGGACAGGATGCGATCGAACGGCCGCGTCTTGTAGCCCGACGTCGAGGTGATCGTGTTGCCGTGCATGGGATCGCACGACCAGACCACCACCCTGCCCTCGCGCTTGACCGCGCGGATCATGTTCGGCAGATGCTCGCCGACCTTGTCCGAACCGAAGCGGCCGATCAGCGTCAACCGGCCCGGCTCGTTGTCGGGGTTGAGCACGTCGATCAGCTTCAGGAGCTCGTCGGGCTTCAGCGACGGGCCGCACTTCAGCCCGATCGGGTTCTTGATGCCGCGGAAATATTCGATGTGGCCGTGATCGAGCTGGCGGGTGCGGTCACCGATCCAGATCATGTGGCCCGAGGTCGCGTACCAGTCGCCGGTGGTGGAATCGACGCGGGTCATGGCCTGCTCGTAGCCGAGCAGCAGCGCCTCATGGCTGGTGTAGAAATCGGTGGCGCGCAGCTCGGGGTGGCTCTCCAGATCGAGGCCGCAGGCGCGCATGAAGTTGAGCGCGTCGGAGATGCGGTCGGCCAGCTCCTTGTAGCGGCGAGACTGCGGGCTATCCTTCAAGAAGCCGAGCATCCATTCATGAACGCTGCCGAGATTGGCGTAGCCGCCGGTCGCAAAGGCGCGGAGCAGGTTCAGCGTCGCGGCCGACTGGCGATAGGCCATCAGCTGGCGCTGCGGATCCGGCACGCGCGCTTCCTTGGTGAAGGCGATGTCGTTGACGATGTCGCCGCGATAGCTCGGCAGCTCGATGCCGTTCAGCTTCTCGGTCGGCGAGGAGCGCGGCTTGGCAAACTGGCCGGCGATGCGGCCGACCTTCACCACCGGCACGGCGCCGGCATAGGTCAGCACCACCGCCATCTGCAGCAGCACGCGGAAGAAGTCGCGGATGTTGTTGGCGCCATGCTCGGCAAAGCTCTCGGCGCAATCGCCGCCCTGGAGCAGGAAGGCCTCACCGGTCGCAACCCGGCCCAGGGCCTTCTTCAGATTGCGCGCCTCGCCCGCGAACACCAGCGGCGGAAAGGTTGCAAGCTGCGCCTCGACGTCGGCCAGGGCCTTGGCGTCGGGATATTCGGGCACCTGTAGCACCGGCTTGCTGCGCCAGGACTCGGGCGTCCACCGCTCGGACATCGCAATCTCTCCGTGAAGCAAAAAAACACAACCCTCTCTGTGGGTTGAGAGGGCCGCCTTATACACAGGCTGGCGCGACATCGCCAGTTGTAAATCCCTTTCGCACTGCAAACCCTTGCGGGGAAAGCCAAATTCGCATTTGCTGTGGGGCAGGCAAGAAAACCGGCAGGACACCTTCTGCCTATGGACGCGGCGCGCGACGACGTTTTCATCGACGAGATCAGCTTTCCGGCAACCGACGGGTATGCGCTGGCCGGTACGCTGTTCCTGCCGCGCGGCGCCAAGCGCCATGCCGTGCTGATCAATTCGGCGACCGCTGTCCCGCGAAAGATCTATCGCGGCTTTGCCTCGTACCTCGCCCATCGCGGCTGCGCGGTGCTCACCTACGACTATCGCGGCATCGGCGACTCCCGCCTGCCGGCGATGGTCGGCTACAACCGGCCGAAATCCCTGGTCGGCTTCAAGGCCTCGATGTCGGACTGGGCCGCGCTCGACGTCACCGCCGCGGTGCACTGGATGCGCGAGCGCTATCATGGCCTGCCGCTCGCCTATGTCGGCCACTCCTATGGCGGCCAGGCGCTGGGGCTGATCGCGAACAACAATGAAATCGCGCGCGCCGCGTTCGTGGCCTCGCAGGCCGCGACCTGGCGGCTGATGACCTCGCCGGAAAAATACCGCGTCTACGCCTTCATGAATCTTGTCGGCGTGCCGCTGGCCCATGCGCTCGGCTATGCACCGGGCTGGGCCGGAATCGGCGAGGACCTGCCCAAGGGCGTCTTCCTGCAATGGGCGGATTGGGTGTCGAGCCCGCGCTATCTGTTCGATTCAAAGCTGCCGGCGCTGGAGAATTTCGCCAACTTCAAGGGCGAGCTGCGCGCACTGTGCTTCACCGACGATCCCTGGGCGACGCGGCCCGCGGTCGAGCTGCTCACGAGCGGATTCACCGCGATCAAGCCGGAGGTGCTGACGGTGAAACCGTCCGACGTCGGCGCCAAGGCAATCGGCCATTTCGGCTTCTTCCGCCCCGAGCACCGCGACACGCTCTGGCGCGGCGTCGCGGAATGGCTCCAGGGCGAGTGAGGCACACCTTCGCGTCCTCGCGGCTTTTCTCACCCGAGCTTTGACCGATGCCTCACCCTCCATTGAAAGAGGGCGCAGGGAAGACCGGGGAGCCGGCTGGCTCCGATTGTCCGCTATGCCAAGCGTAGTCTGCGCTACAATGCACAGCGGGTAACAGGGCAACCGGAGCATCCCGGCCTTCCCTGCGCAGTGGTTGGAACGGCTTATGCCGTGCTCTCCCCGGGGAGCGATGCACTATTGCCCCCGTCGCCTTGCGGATGGCTGATGCGCGTGCCGGTTGGACCGCCACATCACCGCAAGACTTGGCGCACAGACCCCGGGCGCCAGGACGACACGATTTGGCCGTACGCCGGTCACACCGGTCGTGCGCGCGAGGTGTTCCGCTCACGGCTCTCCGCCCTGCGAAATCCCTCGCGCCGATGTGACCCACGCCCACCGCCGCCCGGCCCGCGTTCGTGACGATCGCGATACGCCCCTCTTCCTTGGGCCGGGTTGCGGCGATGGATACGCTGTTTCCGAATTTCGGTAAAGCGGAATATTTTCGATCGCGCGGATTGCCCCACGGCTCGCGTGTTTTGCCCGTCAGGCAACGCAATATCTGGTAGCCCGGACGACCGTCATGTAGCGCGCAATTTCAAATGTCACCTCGCGCAGCTTCAAATGTCACCCCCTCCCAGGCCGGGGCAGTTCCAATTCGAGCCATGCGGCTCCCCCGTAGGGACGCCGGCGATGGACACCGCATCGTTTTCGCAAAACCAAGGTCAGAAAATCCAATCGACCAACAGCTCGCCTCCAGAGACCTCCAGCACCGTGCCAGTGACGTACGGGTTGGTCATGAGGAAGACAGCCGCATGCCCGACGTCTGCGGGTGTTCCGAGCCGCCTGGCCGGGAAGTTGGCGCGGACTTTGGCCCGGATCTCCTCCACGGTCTCCGCGGGCAAAACATTCCAAAAGTCGGTGTCGACGAATCCGGGCCGGATAGTGTTGACCCGTATCGGGGCCAGTTCCAGAGCGAGCGATTGCGATAGAGATTCGACGGCTGCGAACGTCGGCGTGACCGCGGCCAATCCGAATTTTGCCCGGGCCCCGGCGCCGCCCGTAAGAAATGTCATCGAGCCGCCAGCCTGCAGGTATGGGGCGGCGTGGCGGGCGCAGGCCCAGGTACCGAGGAATTTGCCTTCCAGATAGCTGCGCACGCCACGCATGTCGGGATCCATGAACGATCCCCAAGATCCCAGCTCCGGTCCAGCCGTGACGACGAGATGGTCAAAGAAACCGATGGAATCGAACGCGGCTTTCACGGCCGCCTCGTCGCGAATGTCCAAAACGATCTGGTCGAACGAAGCCAGGTCCGGCCGCTCCTCCGTGGATATGCGGCGGCGGCTGGCAACGGTGACAGCCGCGCCCATGTCGTGGGCGGCCTGAGCCACCCCGAGGCCGATCGCCCGTTTACCTCCGACAACGACGACGCGCTTGCCAGTGAGGTCGAATGACGGCGCCGGCGAACGTGCCTGCTCGTATGCGAGATTACTCATCACTTGTGTCCTTTCATTCCTGCGAGGTCAGCGAACAGCAGGGCCTGACGCCAGCCCGCCGGACTCGTTCTCATGGCTTGGCGAAACGCGTCGGCCATCGTCTCCGCCAGCCACGCCGATTCCAGCCCGCCGAGATCCACCGCACCGAGCCCGATGTCCGCCGCCAGGGTAGCAGCCACGGTCTTTGCCTCGGCGTCGTCGCCGGCGAGGAATACCTGTGCCCCGGACGACCTCAGTCGCTCGGGATCTTCCTTGAGCAACCGCATCACTACCGTATTGAACGCTTTCACCACGCGCGCCCGCGGCGCAGCCGCCTGGAGACGTTCGGCGAGACTTGGGACTTCGGGACGAGGCGAGGCATAGCTGCCATCAGGACCGGGGCCACGGTTGTTCGGGTCGACCACGATCTTGCCTGCAAGAATATCGGGGTCGGTCGGCATCACATCGCGGGGGGTCCATAGCACCACCTCGCCGAATGCTGCAGCTTCTTCCTGCGATGCCGCGCGCGCATCGGCGAGGCCTGTCACCGCCTCCGCCGCGCGAGCCGGATCGCGCGAGCCGAAGGCAACCGCGTGACCCGCGCGCGCCCACGACGTCCCCAGGGTCTGCCCCACCGGTCCAACGCCCACAATCCCAATGCGCATCATCGCTCTCCCATTTCAGATGCCCCGATAGTGAGGCGCCGGATCACGCGGGGGTAGTACAAATGGTGTTGCAACTGAGCCTACATAATGTATCGAATGCAGGATGGATACATTGCGCGCCGCCGTAGTGGTTCTTAGAGTTGCCGAAGCCGGCTCCTTCGCAGCAGCCGCGCGCCTGCTCGGCGTAACGCCGGCCGCCGTCGCCCGTCTCGTCGGCCGCTTCGAGGCGGCGCATGGTGCCCGGCTGTTCCGCCGCTCGACCAGGGCCCTCTCCCTTACCCCCGACGGTCAGCGCTTCCTCGCCGAGGTCCGCGGCCCGGCCCTCGCGCTTGCGGCGGCCGCCAGCCGGCTCGGTGCCCCGGTCGGAGTCGCGGGCACGGTGCGCGTGACCGCCGCCGCCTCGCTTGCTCCGACTCTGCTGCACGCCCTTGCATTGCTTCTGGAACGTCATCCGGCGCTACGCGTGGAGCTTGCCCTCGACGACCACTTCGCCGACCTCGGCGGAGGCCGGTGGGATCTTGCGGTTCGGATCGCACCTCGTATCGCCGACGCCAGCGTCCTCGCCCGGCGGCTGGCTCCATTGCCGCTCATCACATTCGCCTCTCCCACCTATCTTGCTAAACACGGCGTGCCCAAGGCCCCCGATGACCTCGTACGGCATCGGCTGATCGGCGTGCGTCTTCCGGCGACGGGGCGCATGATGCCCTGGCTGTATCGTGCACCCGGCGGCACGCGGCGCCTTCAGCCCGATTTCGCACTCATCGTGGACGGATCGGACGCCATGCGCGCAGCTGCTAAGCTCGGGACCGGGATCGCGCAGGCAGGCTCAGAGAGCACAGCCACGCTCCTCGCTTCCGGCGAACTTGTGACGGTGCTCGACGCCCACGCGCCGCCTCCCTGGGCTGTGTGGATGCTGCGCGCCCCGGGGCCCGCAGGATCAGCGCTCACTGCAGTCATGGACGCGTTCGTAGCGGCGTTTCGGCCGCTGAGGAAATGACGCCAAAGCGCCATCCGTTCTCTGATTGCGCAATTCCTTTGCAGGGGAGATATCGCCGGCAGCTCATTCAAGTGATGATCGACAACGCAATGTTTCAGGCCTGACGAGGCGATCAATTCGCAAAGATGAGCTGCGCTTAGCTCGCCGATTTTTATAAGTCGGCCGCTGCATCCGTGGTGGTCAGACCTCTCAAGCGCAACTCCTCGGCCGACTGATTTCCGCTTCGAGCGCGAGCTGGAAGCCGCCGGCGCGGGCTGCGTGACTTACCGGATGATCGTCGTCAGCGACGAGTAGCGCCTGTTCGGCTTGGTCTCAGTTGCCGAGAATTGCGCGAAGGCGTCGCTGACGCGTGCGGCCGGTGTAGTCCCGTCTGCAAAGCGGAATTCCTTTGGCTTCGGCGCGTAGAAACTGGCGCTGTAATAGGAATCATCGAAGCGCGTCTCGGCGACGCCGAACAATGCGTCGCAGACGAACAGGAGCGCGTAGACTCCCGCGATCGCCACGACGATCTCCTTGAAAATTGACATGCAAATGCCCCAGCCTTTTGCGGTGAGGATGCACGTCGGTTCCAAAGCCGGGGTTTAAGGCAATAGCCTTCTTGTCCGCAGGGTTTGCCGCCGCTGAGCGGATTGCAGACAATTTTATCGATCTCAAAAAAGAGCCCGCCTGACCGGATCAGGCGGGCCCAGGATTGGCCGATCGGGAGGTTATCAGACGGCCAGATTCATCCACACCGCCTTCGGCTCGGTGAAATTGTCGATCGCGGCGGTGCCGTGCTCGCGGCCGAGGCCGGAGTCGCGCTCGCCGCCCCAGGGCAGGCGCACGTCGGTGTAGCCATAGGTGTTCATCCAAACCGTGCCGGCACGCGCCCGCTTGGCGAAGCGCTGCAGCTTGCCGATATCGCGGCTCCAGACGCCGGCGGCGAGGCTGTAGGCCGTGCCGTTGGCGATGCGCAGCGCATCCGCTTCGTCCCTAAACTTGATGACGCTGACAACGGGGCCGAAAATCTCTTCCTGCGAGATCCGCATCTCGTGCGCGACATCTGCGAACACGGTCGGGCTGATGAAATAGCCGCGCTCGCCGATGCGCTCGCCGCCGGTGACGAGCGTCGCGCCCTCCTTCTGGCCGATGTCGACATAGTCGAGGATCGACTTCATCTGCTTCTCGGAGATAACCGGGCCGAGTGCGGTCTTGCGATCGAGCGGATCGCCGATTCTGATCGACTTGGCGCGGGCGGCGAGACGCTCGACGACCTCGTCGTAGGCCCTCTCCTGCACCAGCACGCGCGAGCCGGCCGAGCAGACCTGGCCGGCATTGAAGAAGATGCCGGAGGCCGCAGCCTTGCTGGCGGCTTCGAGATCGGCGTCGTCGAAAATGACGTTGGCGGACTTGCCGCCGAGCTCAAGCGAGACACGCTTGAAGTTGCTGGCCGCGCCCTTCATGATTCCACGCCCCACCCCCGGCGAGCCGGTGAAGGTCACCTTGTCGACGTCAGGGTGATTGACCAGCGCGTCGCCGACGACGCGGCCGGGACCGGTGACGACGTTGAAGACGCCCGCCGGCAGGCCGGCTTCGAGCGCAAGCTCGGCGATGCGCAGCGCCGACAGCGAGGTCAGCTCGGCCGGCTTCATCACGATGGTGCAGCCGCAGGCGAGTGCGGGAGCAAGCTTCCACATGCCGATCATCAGCGGGAAATTCCACGGCACGATCGCCGCGACCACGCCGACCGGCTCGCGCATGGTGTAGGTCAGCGCATCGTCGCGCACCGGCACGACGTCGCCGCTGATCTTGTCGGCCCAGCCGGCGTAGTAGATCAGCGTGTCGACCGCGGCCGGAAAGTCCTGGCGTATCGTCGCGGAGATCGGCTTGCCGGCATCGATCGACTCGAGCTCGATGATCTCGTCGGCGTTGCGCTTGAGCAGGTCCGCCCAGCGCATCAGGATCTGGCCGCGCTCGGAGGCGCGCATCGTGCGCCACGGGCCTTCGAACGCGCGGCGCGCGGCGGCCACGGCGAGCTGGACGTCGGCCTCGCCGCCCTCTGCGACGGTGGCGATGACCTGCCCGGTGGCGGGATTGAGGGATTTGAAGGTGCGGCCGGAGCTCGCAGGCACGCGGCGGCCGTCGATTAGGAGATGCTGCGGCCGGGCCAT
The DNA here is from genome assembly GCF_054185225.1 of Bradyrhizobium sp. 18BD. Classification (NCBI taxonomy): domain Bacteria; kingdom Pseudomonadati; phylum Pseudomonadota; class Alphaproteobacteria; order Hyphomicrobiales; family Nitrobacteraceae; genus Bradyrhizobium; species Bradyrhizobium sp. 18BD. The sequence continues at coordinate 49,454 of NZ_JAVAYL010000016.1, forward strand.
GAACTCGGTGGCCGGCGAATGCGCAAAGTCATATGCAACAGACATCATATTTCCTCCTGTTCTGGTATACCAGACTAGGCGGCTATTGGCCGGAGTAAATATGATATGGTCTGCAAATGGACGCCCCACATATGAAGCGTAGTTCATAAGGATATCAGATGCTTCAGATCGAGATCGAGGCTGTCTGGCGGTTCCGCCGGGAGGGCAGCCCGCGCACCGCCGTCATCATGCTCGGCGTGCTCAACGAAATCCGGAAGACCGGAAAGATCACGAGCGCGGCCAGCGATGCGGACCTGTCCTACCGGCATGTCTGGAATCTGATCGAGCAATGGTCGGAGTTCTTCGGAACGCCTTTGGTCGAGACCCACCGCGGCAAGGGCTCGAAACTCACGCCGTTCGGGGAACGGCTGGTGTGGGCCGGCGAGCGCATGCAGGCGCGGCTCGGGCCGCAGCTCGAGAACCTCGCGCAGGAGCTCGCGAGCGAGATCAAGCCGTTCCTCGAACAGCGCCCCTCCGTGATCCGCGTCCACGCCAGCCACGGCTTTGCGGTGGCGAAGCTGCGCGAATTCCTCGACCGCGAGCCCGGCATCGGTGTCGATCTGCGCTATGTCAGCAACCAGCACTCGCTGGTCTCGCTGGCGCAAGGAGCATGCGATCTCTCTGGCCTGCATCTGCCGCACGGCGCGCTGCGGGCGCAAGGCATCAAGGCGGCGCGCGAATGGCTCGATCCGCGCGAGGACCGAATCATCAGTTTCGTCACCCGCGAGATGGGCCTGATGGTCGCGCGCGGCAATCCGCTGCGGATCGCCTCGCTCGATGACCTCACCAGACCCAATGTCCGCTTCGTCAATCGCGACCATGATTCCGGCACGCGCCTGTTGTTCGACCAGTTGCTCGCCGCGAACGGCATCGACGAGAGCAGGATCAACGGCGCGCAGCAGATCGAGTTCACCCACGCCGCTGTCGCCGCCTATGTCGCCAGCGGCATGGCCGATGCGTGCTTCGGCGTCGAGGCGGCCGCCCGCCAGTTCGGTCTCGATTTCATCCGCATCCTCACCGAGGATTATTTCTTCGTCTGCAAGCGCGCCTTCCTCGATACCGCCCCGATGCAACGCATCCTTGAAATCATCCGCAGCGCCGATTTTCGTGCCGCCGTCGCCACCCTGCCCGGCTACGTGCCGTCGGATACCGGCACGGTAACAGGCGTGAAGGCGTTTCTGGAGATGCACGCCGTGCGATGACGCCGCATGCAGGGCCGTCATCTTGTCTGCGACGGGCAAGAGTGGCAATCTCACAAAGCAGAGCCCAGAGATCCCCATGTCGCGCGCGAGCGCCAAATCGCTTCCCCAACTGAGCCTTCGGATCGACCTCGACAATGAGGATCGGATCGGGCCCGGCAAGATCGAGCTATTGGAGCAGATCCGCGAGCAAGGTTCGATTTCGGCGGCCGGCCGGGCCATGGACATGTCCTACAAGCGCGCCTGGGATCTCGTCGACGAGATCAACCGCATCTGCGGAAACCCCGTGGTCGAGCCGCAGGCCGGCGGCAAGAACGGCGGCGGCGCAATGCTCACCCCCTTCGGCGAAAAGCTCGTTGCGCGCTACCGCAAGATCGAACGCGACGCCGCGCGCGCCGTGCACAAGGAGCTGGAAGCGCTCAAGAGCGACATCGCCCGCTCCCGCAAGTCGTGAACGGATGGGCCGAGATGACGGATCAGTTAAAGTTTGCCGCCCTTCGTCGGATCGGTAGCGCAAATCCGCAGAAGCTGGAGCGACACTCATTTGATTTCGTCGTAAATGGAGTATCTCTGTTCGAAGCCACCCAAGCTTTCGAATACGATATGTGCGGCTCTCTCTCGAACCCGCAGTATGAACGAGAGATAGCTCGACGGATCAATAAAAGAACGGCTGCTATGTTGACTTCGGATGTGCCTGTCGGCGGGCACCGTGTGGCTCTGTTTGTCTGCCCCGAGTGTGGCGACTTCGCTTGTGGCGCCATTACTGCGCGTGTTGCTCGAACCGAGCGCGGCGTGCAGTGGTCTGAATTCGCATATGAAAATGGATCTGACGCCGCCTCTAAGCTCGGCCTCGGGCCTTTTGAATTCGAGTGGGCCGCTTACTTGAGCGAAATTGAACGCTCGAAAACCGATTGAGCCCCTAATTCGGCCGCACCGACATTTCCGGCATCGGCTGGGTCAGGGCCTCTCCCAACAGGCTCTGCTCATCCCTGGGGATCGCGAAGCGAACCTTGAAGCCGTCCTCGGTCTGGAGCGTGATGATGCGCTGGGTCGTGTCGGTCGACTGCTCGATTGCCCAGGACGCCAGCGGATAGGCGTAGCGCAGGCTCTGGTTGCCGTAGCGGGCCTTGAGCGCCGCCTCCAGCAATCCCGGAAGCGTCATGATCAGCGCGCCGACCTGGTTGAGCGAAACGCTGACGGCTGCAGGGTTTCCCGTCACGTCCTCGAAGTGGAGTGCGATGGCGCCGCCGTCAGCCGCCACCTCGCATGTCGTAAGTGATCTGACCTTGATTTCCATCGAAAGCTCCGCAGCGCGGGTCCGCTATATCTATAGAGATATAGCGAAACAGCCGAAGAGGTCCAGCCTGCTTTTTTGAACCTCTCCAGCCAAGCACCTCGCGGCCGGGCTCAGATCACCGGTTCGTCCTTGAGCGCCGACACCACCTGCTCGCCCCGGTCAGTCAGGCGGTAGGTCACCAGCGGGCGGCTCGACGGCGGCTTGCGGTCGATCTCGACGATGTAGCCGCGCACCATCAGCGCTTCGAAGCTGCCGTAATAACCGAACATGCTGATCTCGTGCTGCTTGAGCAGCTTGAACTCGCGCAGCAGGCGGATCTCGTTGCCCGAGAGCAGCGACCTGCGCACCCGCTGCACGAAACGCGCGCGCTGCTCGAACCAGGCTTGATCGGGCAGTTCGTGCGAGACCGGTGCCGGATCGCGCTCGCAGGGGCGTGCCTCCGGCGTGACTTCAGCCATCACAGGCGGCAGCCACGGCATGCTGCTGACAACCGCGTCCCTTGCGACGTCGAGCAATGCGATCGACCAGCGCCGTTTGTTATCCACCATGACCGGCGGCGGCACGACGTTGTCGCGCACCAATTGCTCGAAGCGCCCCGCGGTCACGCCGACATAGGCCGCCGCGCGGCGGCGATCGACCAGCCGGGCGTCCGGCCCGGGCTCCAGCTCGCAAGCGATGTTCTCGTCCACCCCAAATCCCCCGACGCGTCGTTGCGCGAGGCCGGGCGGCCCCCATCGGGGGTCCGTCCGAGCCGGCGGCGAACCTAGGGGCGAGCGGCGCTCTCGAAAAGCATAGAATTTCGTACATGTTGATGCCGTTTCGGCAACAGCTATAGTCGCCCCAAGGGGTCCCATGCGCTTTCATTCACCGGCCATCCAATATTTCCACGCAGTTCGCCGCACCGGCTCGATCCGGGCCGCGGCACGTGTCCTGAACGTTGCCTCCTCGGCCGTCAGCCGCCAAATTCTCAAGCTTGAACAAGAGGTTGGATCGCCTCTGTTCGAGCGCAATGCGCGCGGCCTGACGCTGACGACGGTCGGCGAGATGCTGGCCCGCCACGTCATGAACGTGCTGCAGGATCTCGACCGTTTCCGCTCGGACGTGGCGTCACTGTCCGGCGCCTGGCACGGCACGGTCAGCATCGCCTGCATCGAGTCGCTCACCGAGTCGGTGCTGCCTGACCTGATCGCCTCGCATCGCGGCCGGGCCCGCCGCGTCAGCTTCACCACCGAGGTCAAGGGATCCTCCGACGTGCTGGAGGCACTGAGCCGCGGCGAGGCCGACATCGGCATCGCCATCGCGCTCAAGCATCCGCCGGACCTGCGCCAGGTCGCCTTGAAGCGCTTTCGCCTCGGCGCACTGGTCGCGCGCGAGCATCCGCTGGCGCGCCGCAAGACCGTCACGCTGGCGCAGTGCCTCGCCTTCCCCGTCATCCACGCGCTGCCGGAGCTGTCGATCTATCATCTGCTCCAGCCGCTGATCGCGCAGCTCTCCGAGACGCCGGAGCCGGCGATCCAGGCCAATTCGATCGACCTGATGCGCGAGCTCGCCGCGCGCGGCGTCGGCGTCGCCTTCCAGACCCAGCTCGGTATCAACAGGCTGTCGCGCGACGCGCAGCTCGTGTTCCTGCCGCTCGACAATGGCGGCAGCCCGGTTTGGTCTGATCTCGGCATCTATGTCCGCGCCGAGCGCACCCTGCCAGCTTTCACGGAATCATTTCTGCAGGAGCTGGTGCGGGAACTGGGCGAGCGCGAGCGACGGGAGAACGCGGCGTATCCGCAAGTCACGTGAAGGTGGTTGGCAGTAGTTTCCCGGAATAGGGCCGGCGAGCAGCCGTCTGATACCTTCAGTGCTTAAGTCCCATCCAATCCTGACACCGTCCCGTATCCCGAAATGCCGGTACGTCAGCTAACACCTTCGCGCATCCTCCGCATTGAGCGCTTTTCGGACTTTGACGAGTTTCGCGCCAATGATGTGCTCGGCCTCGGCATCAGCACGCCGCTTCGCCCGCATGATGTCACGCTGTCCCGCGCCATCCTGCCGCTCCGCGACGGGCTCTTCGTGCTCCAGCGCGCCTTCGCCCGCCGTCTCGAGGCCGATGTCGGCACCGACCGTGGCATCGGCCTCACGGTGCCGTTCTCGTTTCACTCGATCACCAACGGCCGCGAGATCGACAATTCCATGGTGAACGTCGTCCGCGGGAAGGCTCCGATCGATTCCATCGCGTATGGCACGAACACCTACCTGATGCTGCGCTTCAACTCGGACATGCGTCATCGCGGCTGGGCAGACTATGACAGCGGTCTCGCCTACTTCCGCTCGCACGACGCGGCGATGGCGCGCATGCGGGCCACGATCATGAACATGTTCTGGCTGGCCTCCAATCTCGACGACCCCAGGGAGTTCGAAGCCCTCAACCGACCGATCCAGGAGACGCTGCTCGCGTGTCTCGACGACACGCTGGTGCCGGCCGACGGGCTCGCCGCGCGACACGGATCGTTCGATCGACACCGCAAGCTGATCGCATGGCTCGACGATGCGGTGGCCACGTTCGGCAGCCGCCCGCTCTACAGCGAGGATCTCGCCGCCGTTCTCGGTGTCTCCGTTCGCACGCTCCAGACCGCCACGCGCGCCGTGCATGGCTTGAGCCTGCATCACTATCTGCGCCTCAAGAGGCTATGGGCCACCCGCGTCCAGCTCATGACCAGAGGTGCCGGTGTCAGCGTCAAGGCTGCAGCCCTTGGCAACGGCTTCTGGCACTTGGGTGACTTCTCGCGCGGCTACAGGCAGGCATTCGGCGAGACGCCTTCGGAGACGCTGGCGCGGGGCCGGTGTCTCTGATCTTTTGCGTCAGTGGTGACCGTTCCCCTTGCGGTGGCCGGTCTCGCTGAGGCGGTCGACCCAGGCGATGCCGATCGCCGAGATGATGAAGGTCAGGTGGATCAGGACCTGCCACATCACGCCGCTCTCGGTGAAGTTGCTGCGCGTGGTGCCGAGATTGCCGGCCTCGATGAAGGTCCGCAACAGTGAGATCGAGGAGATGCCGATGATCGCCATCGCGAGCTTGATCTTCAGCACGCTGGCATTGACGTGGCTCAGCCATTCCGGCTCGTCCGGATGGCCGTTCAGGTTCAGGCGCGAGACGAAGGTCTCGTAACCGCCGACGATCACCATGACCAGCAGGTTCGAGATCATGACGACGTCGATCAGTCCGAGCACGACCAGCATGATCTGTTGCTCGCTGGCGTCGAAGGAGTGCACGACCAGGTGCCAGAGCTCCTTGAGGAACAGCAGCACGTAAACGCCCTGGGCGATGATGAGGCCGACATAGAGCGGCACCTGCAGCCAGCGCGAGCCGAAGATCAGCTGGGCGAACGGACCGATTTGCGGCCGCGGCGCAGGCGCGGCCGCATGTGCTTTGGCTTCAGACGTCATGGTCACTCCGGATTGCAGGCAGGATGCGTCGCCTAAGAATTGAGCCTCAGAGACTCGCGATGACGGGCGCAAGCTCGAGCGAGCCCCGATAGATCATCTCGAAGGCGACGTAAACGATGATGGCGAGACCGACATAGGCGATCCAGCGCTGCCTCTGAAGCACGCGGCCGAGCAGGTCGGCGGCAACGCCCATCAGCGCGACCGACAGCAGCAGGCCGAAGGCGAGGATGTAAGGGTGCTCGCGCGCGGCGCCCGCGACCGCGAGCACGTTGTCCAGCGACATCGAGACGTCGGCTGCGACAATCTGCAGCGCCGCCTGCCCGAAGGTTTTCCGCGGTGCAGGCGCAGCACTGGTGCCACCACCATGGCCGAAGGCAAGCTGGCTGGAATGCGCCGCCTGCTCGCGCAGCTCGCGCCACATCTTCCAGCACACCCAGAGCAGCAATATGCCGCCGGCGAACAGCAGGCCGATCACCTGCAAGAGCTGGGTCGCGATGCCGGCAAAGACGATACGCAGCGCGGTCGCGGCGACGATGCCGACGACGATGGCGCGGCGGCGCTGATCGGCCGGCAGGCCGGCGGCGGCAAGGCCGATGACGACGGCGTTGTCGCCGGCGAGCACGAGGTCGATCAGGACGACTTGAAGCAGCGCGGTCAGCGCCTCAGCGGTGATGAATTCGGTCATGATTGATCAGGTTTCGGTGCGGACGGATCGAGCCATTGCGGCTTGCGCCGTTCGATCCAGTCGAAGACCTTTGAACGGGAGGAGCGCAACGCGGGCACGTCCTCGGCGAGCAGCGCAAGGCCGAGCGGCAGCATCCAGATGCCGAGCACCGGCAGGAACGAGAACACGCCGCCGACGACGAGCAGCGCGCCCGAGGGAATCCTCACCCAGCGGCTGGACGGCTTGAGCAGATAGGAGACGGTGCCGCCGAGGCGTGGCGGCAGCCGATGGACGAGCTTGTCGAGGCGCGGGTCACCGCCGGCCATCTGGCCGGTGCCGCCCTCGGCTCCCGTCGTCCGCTCGTCCGATACCGTGCTCATGCTCACTCCTTTGGGGTGGTGCTCGCCGCACCCGGCCCGACCTGCTTGGCCTGCGGCAGCACCAATGTCAGAAGCCGCAGCAGCTTGATCGCCTGCACTTCATGGGGATGCACGTCGTCATCCGCAGCCGCAACGCGCTCCGACAGCTCCATCAGATGCGACGAGAGCGGCATGTTCGAGACCGGCCGCAGCGTGTCGATCACCACATTGGCAAAGTCCGGCTCTTCCAATCGTTCCGCCAGCTCGTCGAACATCGCAAACAGCCGTTCGTCGCTGATGTGCGGCGCCAGTCCGCGATCCCTGATGAAGCGGATCACCTCGTCGCGCTCGACCGGCGAGACGCGACGATCGGCCACCGCGACGAGCGCGCCGGCAATGACCAGCGCCACCGCGGCCCGCTCGTTCAGGCTGGTCGGTTCGGTGATCTCGATCTCGACGGGATTGGAATATTTGGCGTCAGACATCTTTGCTCCTCAACGTTGCGAAATGGCCGCGCGGAGCTGTGATGGGGACGATTGGGTCGGAAGGAACTAAAGTAGGCCCGACGATCGGCCGATCCATCGCATTCGCGCGGGACAGGTCATCCGACATCGCGAGGTTTTGCCGACATTCGTCGGCGTCCTCGCCAGAGGGGCCCGGATTCTTGTTCTCCTCAGACTTAAAGCCGGGTCTGTCGGAATCAAGGCGCACCGGCTGCGACCAGCCGCCGCATCGGGTTCCGTGTTGACGGATTTGGTTAAGCAATGGTGCGCAGCTCTTCCCACGTCATTGCGAGCGGAGCGAGGCAATCCAGACTGCCTCCGCGGACAGATTCTGGATTGCTTCGCTCCGCTCGCAATGACAGCGTGCCCGCCTATCCCACCCGCTCCACCAGATGCGCGCGCGACGGCGCCGGGTCGAACCTGTCGCCGAAATATTGCGTCTCGTGCACGACCAACCCGCCCTGGAATTCCATGATGCTGACGACGTAGGACGGCACCCCGTCGTAGGTCAGGACGAATTCGCTGACCCAGAGATCGCCGCCGCCGACGATCCGCCGTACCGTGAAGCGCTTCTTGTTCGGCTGCACGAAGCGGCTCTGCTGAATGTTCCGGCGGCCACGAATGCGCTCGCCGGACTGTGGATAGTCGAGCACGGCGTCGTCGTGATAAATCACATGCTCGGCGTCAAAATCGTTCGCGTCCGACGCGTCCCAGTGGCGCTGGAGCGCCGCCAATGTGGCCTGGTCATCCATCGCAATCTCCCGCCTTGCGGTTCCTATTCTCTAGATCGGAGCACGGAGAGCCGGCGGCAAGACTGCCTCGCAACGTCTAACAACGACTAACGCGCCAAAGAGCCGGGGTGGATGCAGATTGACGACGGAGCGATCCGGAATCCGCCGGCTCGCGACGCCTCGCTGGTCAACCCGGAGAACAAGGCATGGCACGTTTGCTGTCCGTTAATGTCGGCCTGCCGCGCGACATCGCCTGGCAAGGCAGGACGGTCCATACCGGCATCTGGAAGGCCCCTGTCGAAGGCTCCCGCCGGGTGCGGCGGCTCAACATCGATGGTGACGGCCAGGGCGATACCGCCGGTCACGGCGGCGAGCATCGTGCGGTGTTCGTCTATCAGGACGATTCCTATCGCTACTGGCAACAGCATCTCGGTCGCTCGCACCTCGTCCATGGTCAATTCGGCGAGAATTTCACCGTCGAAGGCCTCGCCGACGCCGAGGTCTGCATCGGAGATCGTTACAGAATTGGCTCGGCGCTGTTCGAGGTGACGCAACCGCGCGTCACCTGCTACCGGCTCGGCATTCGCATGGAGGAGCCGGACATGGCCGCGCTGCTGGTCAAGCACGGCCGGCCCGGCTTTTATTTTCGTGTGATCGAGGAGGGCGACGTCGCGGCCGGCGACGAGATCGAGCAGATCGCGACCGGCCCTGAACGCATGAGCGTGTTCGAGATCAACGCCTTGCTCTACCTGCCCCCTCACCCGCGCGACCGCCTCGAGCGCGCGCTGCGGATTCCCGCGCTGAGCCGCGGCTGGCGCCATTCCTTTGAGGCGCTGCTCAGGCAGAAGGACGATCCGGCGACAGGAAATGCGGGGCTCGGCCCGGCGGCGAGCCCATCACCGGCCTGGCGCGGCTTTCGGCCGTTTCGCGTCGCGCGCAAGATCGCCGAAACCAATGACGTGACATCGCTGGTCCTTGAACCCGCGGACGGACATCCCGGAGCCGTCGCTCTTCCCGGTCAGTTCGTCATCGTCAGGCTCGGGCCTGCCGGCACGCCTGCGATGACGCGCAGCTATTCACTGTCGCGCCACGCCGATGCGGCGTCCTATCGCCTCAGCATCAAACGCGAGGCGCATGGCATCGCCAGCACCTACATCGCCGACGCGCTCCAACCTGGCGACGTCGTACAACTCGGCGCGCCACGTGGGAGTTTCACGCTGCAGCCGAGCACGCGGCCGGTTGTCCTGCTGAGTGCCGGCATTGGCGTGACCCCGGTGCTCGCCATGCTTCACGCGCTCGCAGCCGAAGGATCGCCGCGAGATGTCTGGTGGCTGCACGGCACCCGCAACGGCCGCGAACATGCCTTCGCCACCGAGGTGCGCGCGCTGCTGGCAGGGCTCTCTCACCATCACAGCCACATCCGCTACAGCACGCCCGATCCCGGCGATCGTCCCGCGGTCGATTTCGACAGCACCGGACATCTGGATCTGCCCCTGCTCCAGCGGCTCGATCTGCCGCAAGACAGCGACTTCTATTTGTGCGGACCGGCCGGCTTCATGAGCGACCTCACAGCCGGCCTGAGTGGATGGGGCGTCGCGCGCGATCGCATCCACACCGAGCTATTCGGCGCCGGGCCGTCGCTGACGCCCGGCATCGCCGCTTCACTGAAGACGCCCCCGCATGTGCCGGCTGGCGCACAGGGTCCGGGGCCCATGGTGTCGTTTGCGCGCAGCGGCCTCAATGCCTGCTGGGGACCGTCCTACGCCAGCCTGCTCGAGCTGGCCGAAGCCTGCGACGTCCCGGTGCGCTGGTCATGCCGGACGGGGGTGTGCCACAATTGCGAGAGTGGGCTCGTTGCGGGCGACGTCAGCTATCAGCCCGACCCGCTCGACGCACCGGCAGACGGAAATGTCCTGATCTGCTGCTCACGGCCGCAGGGCGACATCGTGATCGATCTATGAAAGCGTCCGCATCATTGCGGCAGATGGAGAGTTTCATGCGAGCAGACATGGTCACCGGAGCGACCTTCCCGGATTACGAGCTCAGCGACCACACCGGCAAGCACCGCAAGCTCTCGGAGCTGCAGGCAGGCGATCCCATGGTGCTCGTGCTCGGCCGCGGCGGCTTCTGTCCGAAGGACCGCCGCCAGACCGAAGGGCTGGTGCAGCTCCATCGCGAGATGGAGGTCGGCTATTGCCGGCTGGTCACGATCACCACCGACACCATCACCCAGACCAACGAATACCGCACCGGTGCGGGAGCGCACTGGCCCTTCCTGTCCGATCCCAGGCGGACCGTTCAGAAGGATCTCGACATCGCCGAATACACCGACCCGATCCACAATCCGATGATTCCCCATGTCATCGTGCTGGAGCCCAACTTACGCATTCACAAGATCTACAACGGCTACTGGTTCTTCGGTCGCCCGACGCTTGAAGAGCTTCGCCAGGACCTCAGAGCCGTCAGCATGATCTGCCGTCCGGACTGGGACATCACGGCGCCCGGGTTCAGGGCGCAATGGGACCAGGGCCGCAAAGAGTATTTTTACCCTTACGGCAAGGCTTACGTCGAAACGCTCGGCGAACGGGATTAGAAACACATTCCAACCTCGTCGGTCCGGAGCGATGCCGGCCTGGAATGTGAATGATGCAGAAGAGAACCAATCCGGGCCACATCGGCGCGCGCCATATTTACGAAGCACTGCGCGACCAAATCATGGCGCTCGTGTACGGGACCGACGGCCTGTTGCCGTCGTCGCGCGCGCTTGCGAGCGAGATGGGCGTGGCGCGCTCCACCGTCACAATCGCCTACGAGCAGCTCGCCGCCGAAGGCTTCATCGAGACCCGCCATGGCGCGCGGCCGCGCGTGGCCCGTGCCGTCGTCGCACGCGGACGCACGCGCATCTCGTCCCCGCCGGCGCGCAAGCTGCGGCTGTCAGCGTTCGGCGAGCGGCTGCGGCAGGACCCGCCGCGCTGGACCGAGCCGCCGCGCGGGCTCGTCGCAAACTTCCGCTATGGCGAGCTCGCACCATCGGACTTTCCGGTGCTCGCCTGGAAGCGCGCGGTGACGGCGGCTATGGCGCACAGGCCCGAACGGCTCGCCTATGACGACCCTTGCGGGTCGTTGCGGCTGCGCACTGCGCTTCAGGGCTATCTGTGGCGCTCGCGCAGCATCCGCTGCGAGGTCGATCAGATCGTCGTCGTCAATGGCTCGCAGCAGGGCCTCGACATCTGCGCGCGGCTGCTGCTCGATGCCGGCGACCGCTTCGTGATGGAGGACCCCGGCTACCAGATGGCGCGGCACACCTTTGCCGCGACGGGCGCCGAGACGGTGCCTGTTACGGTCGATGCCGACGGCCTTCAGACCGCGCTGCTCGACGGCATCGCCGCCCGCCTCGCTTATGTGACGCCGTCGCACCAGTACCCGCTCGGCGGCGTCATGCCGATCGGGCGCCGGCATCAATTGCTCGCCTGGGCACGCAAGAACGACGCTTACGTGGTCGAGGACGATTACGACAGCGAGTATCGCTACGACACCAAGCCGATCCCGCCGCTGCATGCGCTCGAAGGCAGCGACAACGTGATCTATCTCGGCACCGTCTCCAAGACGCTCTCTCCTACGCTGCGGATCGGCTATCTCGTGGTGCCCACGGGGCTGCGGTCGCTGTTTGCCGCCGCCAAGCAGATCATGGACCGGCACACGCCGCTCATCGAGCAGGAAGCGCTCGCCGCGATGCTCGAAAGCGGCACCTATGAGAGCCACATCAGGCGCGCGCGCCGTCGCAACGCCGAGCGCCAGCAGGCGCTGGTCGACGCGCTGCGCCGCCGGTTCGGCGATCGCGTCAGGATCGAGGGCACCGCCGCGGGCCTGCATGTGGTGGCGTGGTTCGATGACCTGCCGCAGAAGCGCGAGGATGCGCTGGTCCAGGCGGCCCGCGCCAAGGGCGTCGGCATCTATCCCGTCTCCGCCCTGTTCGCAGGCCCCCGCCCGGCGCGGAAGGCGGTCGGCCTCGTCATGGGCTATTCGGCGCTGGAAGTCGCGCAGATCGAGCGCGGCTGCAAGCTTCTCGCCCAGGCCGTCGCCGAACTGGACTGATTAAATCTATCAAAACTGGCCGTTTCATATAGGCCAGATTGCCGGTATCTCCGGACCGAAACGGAGACACGCCATGTACATTCCCCCGGCCTTCAGGGACGACGACATCGAGAGCATCCGCGCGACCATACGCGGTGCCCGCCTCGCCAGTCTCGTGACGGCCACCAGCGAAGGCCCGGTCGCCACGCCCCTGCCGCTGTTCCTCGACGAAAGCGAAGGCGAGCACGGCGTGCTGTACGGGCATGTGGCGCGGGCCAATCCGCAATGGAAGCTACCGCCGATCGGCGATGCGCTCGCGATCTTCTCCGGGCCCGACGCCTATGTGACGCCGTCCTGGTATGCGACCAAGCAGGAGACCGGAAAGGTCGTGCCGACCTGGAATTACGTTGCCGTGCACGCCTACGGCCCGGTCGAATTCTTCCAGGAGCCCGAGCGCCTGCTCGATGCGGTCACGCGGCTGACCAGCAAGCACGAAGGCCCGCGCGCAAAACCCTGGGCGGTCAGTGACGCACCCGCTGACTTCGTTGCCGCGCAATTGCGCGGGATCGTCGGCGTGCGCATTCCCGTCGTGCGGTTCGAGGGCAAGCGCAAGATGAGCCAGAATCGACCCGAGGCCGACCGCATCGGCGTCGCGCAAGGTCTTGCGGCGAGCGACAACCCGCACGATCAGGAAGCCGCGGCCCTGATCTCGCTTCCGGCCTGAGGTGTCAGTGTCCGCGCAAGCGGACATCGCCTCAGTCTCCGATCGCCTTGCGACGTCGCTGGGCGTACTCGGCGCCCCATCCAAGGCCTGACGTCACGGAGATGAGCGAGCCGAGCAGCACGCCGAGCTTCGCCGCATCCAGCAGTTTGTCGTCGGTGAAGGCGAGCATGGCGATGAAGATCGACATGGTGAAGCCGATCCCGGCCAGAAGCCCGATGAGCCAGACGCCGCCCCAGCGGACGCCGGGTGCCAGCCGGCATCCGCCAACGCGCACCGCAAGCCACGTCGCGCCGATGACGCCGATCGGTTTTCCCGCGCACAGCGCAAGGCCAATGCCGAGCGTTACGAATTGGGCGCCGCCGGCCAATTCAGCACCCCTGAGTTCGACACCGGCGTTCGCCAGCGCGAACAGCGGCATGATTGCGTAGGCGACCCAGGGATGCAGTGCCGTCTCGACGCGGACGACGGGCGGCAATCGTTCCGGATGCGCCGCGCGCACCGGCGTGATCAAGCCGAGCACGACACCTGCGAGAGTGGGATGAACGCCGGCCACAAGGAAGCCTGCCCAGACGACGAAGGCCGGCAGAACGTAAGCGAACGCGGAGTCGAAGCCGAGCCGCTGAAGCCCGAGCGCTAACAGCACGCCGAGCGATGCCACGATGAAGCCGTTGAGATCGAGCCCGCCGCTGTAGAACAGTGCGATGATGAGAACCGCGATGATGTCGTCGATGATGGCCAGTGCAAGCAGGAAGACCCTGACATTGGCGGGGATCGATCGTCCGAGCAGCGCGAGCACGCCTACCGCAAAGGCAATATCCGTCGCAGTCGGAATCGCCCAGCCATGGCTGCGCCCGGCGGCATTGTTGAAGCCGAGATAGACCAGCGCGGGGACGACGACACCACCGGCGGCAGCCAGCACCGGCAGTATCGCCTGATCGAACCTGCTGAGTGCGCCTTCGTGGATTTCACGGCGGATCTCCATGCCGACAACGAGGAAGAAGATCGTCATCAATGCGTCGTTGATCCAGAAATGCACCGAGCGGGCGAACACGAACTCGCCAAGGCGAAGCGTGATCGGCAGGTTCCAGAGGCTGTGATACGAATGGGCGAAGGGTGAGTTGGCCCACAGCAGTGCGGCAGCGGCAGCCACCAGCAGCACGATGCCACCGACAGCCTCCACATGCAGGAAATGCTGGAGACTGTTGAGCGCTCGCTCGACGAAGGGGGCGGATTTGGGCAGGTGTCTGCCGGGCAGCTGGTCGTTCATGGGCACACGCATTCTGCGTGGCGGCCCGACCATCGCTTGACCTGTCGCCGCACCAATGCAGCGAGCACCCGGAGGCTGTTCTACACAGCGGGGGCAATAAGGCAACCCCGCCTGCTTCGGCGGGAACCACCATCCCGTCAGCCGTGTTGGTGCGTCTCAGCACGGATCCACCACCGACAGGAACCCGCATGTGCCGCTGGATCGCATACCGGGGCGAGACCACCTCGTTCGAGCCTTACGTCACCGAGCCCGAGCATTCGTTGATCGCGCAGAGCATCCGCTCGCTGCAGTCGACGGCGGGCTCGAATGGCGACGGTTTTGGTCTTGGCTGGTATGGCGAGCATCCCGAGCCCGGCCTCTATCGCGAGACGCGGCCGGCCTGGTCGGATGAAAACCTGCGCTATCTCTGCCGCCATCTACGCTCGCATCTGTTCTTCGCCCATGTGCGCGCTGCGACCGGCACCGCGGTGACGCGGCAGAACTGCCATCCCTTCGCCTGCGGTCAGTGGATGTTCATGCACAACGGATTCGTCGGAAGCTGGAACCGGCTGCGGCGAAAGGTCGAGGCGCTGATCCCCGACGCCTATTATCCGTCGCGGCTCGGCACGACCGATTCCGAAGCCGTGTTCCTCGCCATGATGGGGGCCGGACTCGAGAACGATCCGCTTGGCGCAACACGCGCCGTGCTGCAGTCGCTCGTCGGCCTCGTCAACGAAGGCGGGCTGCGCGAGCGGCTGCGCTTCACCAGCGCGATCGCCAACGGCCGGGATCTCTATGCGTTTCGCGTCTCGGTCAATGATGCCGCCAACACGCTTTATTTTCGTGAGGACGGCGGCCAGGTCATCGTCGTCTCCGAGCCGTTCGATAAGGAAACGGACTGGACCGAAGTGCCGCCCAATCACGCCCTGATCGCGCGCGCATCCGAAAGCGCGAAAATTGTTCCGTTCGACCTTGCACTTTCCAGTGGGTCCGAGGCGGAACCGGCACGGGTCAGACGGATTATAGCCCGCAGGTAATACCATCGCCGGGCGGCACGATGACATTTGCATCAGACGTTATGAAACTGCTGCGGCTGGATTCGTCCGGCGGCACGCAACACCTCGTCATTCGCTCCGCCGGCGGGCGCGGCAAGGCGGCGGAATATTCGTTCGGCATCGAGGAGGAGTATTTCCTCGCCGATCGTCGCACTTTCGAGGTCGCGATCGAGACGCCGAACGCGCTGTTCGAATCGGCCAACTGGTCGACCGGCGGCCAGGCCATGCGCGAGATGCTGCAATCCCAGCTCGAGGTCGCGACCAACGTCCATGTCGATGTCAATGACGCGCGGGAAGAGCTGAGGTTCCTGCGCCGCGAGGTCGCCAACGTCGCCGCGCAATACGGCTTCGTCATCATGGCCTGCGGCACCCATCCGACCGCGATCTGGCGCATGTCCCAGCCGAGCCCGAAGCCTCGCTACGAGGAGATGATCGAAGATCTGCGCAGCATCGGTCACCGCAACATGATGTGCGGCATGCATGTGCACGTGCAATTGCCCGATCCCGAGAAGCGGATGGCGGTGATGCGGGCGATGCTGCCGCATCTGCCGCTGTTCATCGCGCTGTCGGCCTCCTCGCCGTTCTGGAATTCGCACAAGACGGGACTGAAGGGCTACCGGCTCGCCGCCTATTCCGAGCTGCCCCGCACCGGCTTGCCCGAGCTGTTCGAAACGAAGCACGATTACGACGACTATATCGGCGCGTTGCAGCGCTCCGGCGTGATCCCCGACGAGAGCCACATCTGGTGGGCGATGCGCCCGTCGATGAAACATCCAACGCTCGAGTTGCGCGCACCCGATACCTGCACCTTCGTCGAAGACGCGGTCGCCATTGCCTCGCTCTATCGCTGCCTGACACGCCATCTCTATCTGCGGCCGCATCGGTCCAGCGAGGTCACCGCGGTCGAGCGCGCGATCGCGGTCGAGAACAAATGGCGCGCCCAGCGCTACGGCACCGACTGCATCTTCGCCTCCAGGGACGGGCCGGTCACGATCTCGGAGCTTCTCTCCAGGATCATCGACCACACCGCCGGAGACGCGGCCGCGCTGAATTGCGCCGCCGAGGTCGAGCATTGCCGCACCATCGTTGAGCGCGGCAGCTCCGCCGAGTTCCAGCTCCGCACCTATCGCGACAACGGCGACGACATCGCAGCCGTGTCACGATGGATCGCTACATCTACGGTTTCAGGGACGAGCGCGCCCACCGGCCACGGTGCGCGGGCACCGACATAGCGCCCACGCAAGCTTTGGGAACGATAAGGGCGCTCCGGAATTGCTGTGGCTTGGAGAAACACATGGCCCATATCACCAATTGCAACGGATGTGGCCGTGGCCTGGTCCCCATCCTGACCCGCAAAGGTTCGACAGAGTTCAATTGCCTCTGGTGCGAAACCATCGACGCACGAACGGTGGACATGGCGAAGTGGGCGGACAGCCCGATGGGCAAGCCCCAACGTGCCGCGGTTCAGTCGTTCGACTGAGCCGCTTCAGGCACGTGGCCGAACTCGTGTCCGTCCGCATGACGGTGTTTCCCGGCCTGCAAGATCACCAGGCTGAGCAGATGCGACAGGAGCGATAGCCCGGCGCCGTGCGCGATCTCGCGCAGCTCGGTGCACATTTCGGCGATATAGCGGGCGGCCTCCTGCGGCTTTCCGTAGCCGGTCGGCATGGAAACTCCCTGGTTGGAACTGCGGGGACCCGGTTCACTGGGTAGCCTTGGGGCCATGATCCCGCGGAGGCCGTTGCGTCGCCATCTCTCGCGGCTGCACATCGCCGGCAATGCATGCCGCTAAATTAGACAAGAGACGGCGCTTCCATCGAACAGCACGGTTCTCCAACGGGCAAGGCAAGCCGGCGACCATGCTTGCCTAACCTCAGGTGCAATCTCGATTTTTCTCTCGTTGCCACGAGCCCGCGAGCCCGTGTGCTGCGATTGGTTCCAACTGGCCCGGAATTCGCAAGACAGCGTCAGCCCTTGCGTCCCTGCCCACCAACGCGTGGAGCAGCCAGTTGTGTGCGCCCTAGCTCCGGGACGACGGCAGAGAATCGGAGAATGCCATGAACGTGCATGCTGCCGGCGATCTCAAATTCACCGGCCTCACCCGCCCGGACGGCTCACCCCTTCGCCTCAACGCCCAGGATTTTGTCGCGATCGATCGCGACAAGAATGCGAAGTTCGAGGCGACCTACCGGCCGCAGGCGCTCTACAACCGCGCCAACGAAGGCTTTCACGCCAACAACGAAACCTTCCTGCTGCACGAGGTCGCGACCAACCTGCCGATCTATCGCCCGGACACCGGCCCCACCGATTTCCATCTGCACCTGCCGCCGGGCGGCTTCCAGCTCGTGCTGGTGACGTCGGGCGCGTTCACCTTCGACTATGACGGGCGCTTCTACAATGTCGGCCCGGGCGCGGTGATGCTGCAAAGCGCGATCGTGCATCGCCAGCTCTTCTACACCTGGTCGGGCCTGTCGACCGAAGAGAATCTGAAGACGCCGCAGACGGTGGTGCCCGATCCGATCTCGATGGGCTATTCCGGCAAATTCCTCGAAGCCTTCATCACCGATCCCACCACCTTTCCGAATCCCACCATCGTCGGTCCGGACCAGATCGACGAGGCCGAGACGCCGCGCGTGGCCTGGAGCCATCCGCTGCACAACCGCCCCGCCGATGCAGGCTTCTGGCTGCAGGATGCGCTGGCGCTGGATGCGCTGTTCAAGCCGCTCACCAATGGTGCGGTCAAATCGGCTATGCCGGTCTACCTGCGCGACATCGGCATCGAAGTGCCGAGCGGCCATCTCGTCACCGGCCACATCATCGCAACCGATCCACCCGGCCAGTCGCTGCTGCCGAAGAGCACCTCGAACGCCGCCGACCCGAGCTGTTTTGCCAAGGGCGAGGTCGTGATCTATCGCGTCATCCGCGGCACCGCCGAGTTCAGGAAGAAGGCCGGCGAGAGCTTCGAGCTCTCCGCCGGCGACGTGGTGACGGCGGGCAAGGATTCAATCAGCCTTATCGGCGTCGGCGAAAACACCCAGGTCCTGCGGCTCGGCCTGCTCAAGGGCATGAATGAGCTTCGGAGCTGGACGCCGACGCAGCGCGACGAGATCGACGGCCTCGCCGGCCAGATCATCACGCAAAAGGACGTGCGTCCCTTGCGGACCGAAGGCAGGCCGGTCGGGTATCTTTACGCGTAGGAGACGCCCTACTCCGCCGCCTGCCGCACGTGGCGCGCGGTCGGGGTGCGCATCGTCACCAGCTCTTCGGCTGCGGTCGGATGCAGCGCGATGGTCGCGTCGAAATCGGCCTTGGTCGCCTTCATCTTCACCGCGATCGCCACGACCTGCGTGACCTCGGCGGCGCAATCGCCGACGATGTGGCAGCCGACCACGCGATCGGTGGCGCCGTCGACGACGAGCTTCATCAGCACGCGGGTGTCGCGGCCGGACATCGTCGCCTTGATCGGGCGGAACGTCGTCTTGTAGATGTCGACGTGGCTGAACTGCGCGCGCGCCTCGGTTTCCGTCAGACCGACCGTGCCGACCTCCGGCTGCGAGAACACCGCGGTCGGAATGCTGGAATGATCGACCTGCACCGTACGATTGCCGAACACGGTGTCGGCGAAGGCATGCCCCTCGCGGATCGCGACCGGCGTCAGGTTGAAGCGGTGGGTGACGTCGCCGATCGCGTAGATGCTGTCGACCGAGCTCTTGGAGAAATGATCGACCGCGATGCCGCCATTCCGGGGATTGATGGCGACGCCGGCCTTCTCGAGGCCGAGATTGGCGACGGACGGATGGCGGCCGATCGCGAACATCACCTGGTCCGACGCGAGGCTCGATCCGTTCGACAGATGGGTCGTGAATACGTCGCCATGGCGCTCGACCTTGTTCACCGTACAGCCGGTGAGGATGGTGATGCCCTGCTTTTCCATCTCGGCGCGGACATGCGTGCGCACATCCTCGTCAAAGCCGCGCAAAATATTGTCGCCGCGATAGATCACGGTGACGTCGGAGCCGTAGCCGGCGAAGATGCCCGCGAATTCCAGCGCGATATAGCCGCCGCCCTGGATCACGATCCGCTTCGGCAGCTTCTTCAGATGGAACGCCTCGTTGGAGGAGATCACGTGCTCGATGCCCGGGATCGCGGCGCCGTGGTTGGGCGCGCCACCGGTGGCGATCAGGATGTACTTCGCCCTGATCTTCTTGTCGTCCGCGAGCAGGCGGACGGTGTGGGCGTCCTCGATCACCGCCCGGCTCTTGACGATCTGCGCGCCCGACTTCTCGACATTGGCGGTGTAGGCCGCCTCCAGCCGCGCGATCTCCTTGTCCTTGTTGGCGATCAGCGTCGCCCAGTCGAAGCTCATGGACGGAATGGTCCAGCCGAAGCCGGCGGCGTCCTCGATCTCGTGACGGACATGCGAGCCGATCACGAACAGCTTCTTCGGCACGCAGCCGCGGATCACGCAGGTGCCGCCCATGCGGTACTCTTCCGCGATCATCACGCGGGCGCCGTGGCCCGCCGCGATGCGGGCGGCACGCACGCCGCCCGAACCGCCACCGATGACAAAGAGGTCGACGTCGAATTCAGCCATTGTCCACTCCGACCTCTTCAACCCAAAGCGCGGCGATGCGCTCGAGGGATTTTCTGACCAGCTATCCTCTCAGATAGGTACTGTCAGATTTCCTTGCCACGCTTGCGCATCTCGGCGCGGAAGGCGCCCATCACGGTCTCGGAGAAGTTCTGGGCCCAGGAGTTCATGAAGGCCATGCTCAGCCCGATGGCGCGCGGCTCGGATTCGATCAGCTTCTTGCCCAGCGGCGACTTGTAGAAGGTGACGAGATCCTTCAGCTCCTGCTCGGTGAACTCGCTGGCATAGATCTGCGCCATGCCCTCGCCGATCTCGTTCTGGCGGCCCTGGAGCTGCTGGGCCACGACCTGTGCGACCTCGTTGAGGTCCTTCTGGTAGTTGAGGTTCTGCTGGACCAGCGCGATCTTGGTCTTCTCGACGAGGCCGGGCACGGCGCCCTGATACATCGCGGTGGCGTTCTTGATCTGCAGGATCTCCTTGGCCGCCGCGATCGCCGCAGGCGAGGCCTTCGGCGGGGCCGCCGCAGGCGCCTTGGGCGGCTGCGCAGGAGCCGGCTGCTGCGCGATGGCCGGGGCGGCCGAAAGGGCCAGTCCCACAGCGAGGGTCGCAGCCGGCAAGAACTTCAATACGCTCTTCATTCCTAGTCTCCTTTCGGCTTGCGCCGTTCAAACACGCGAATTCCCTCGCCACCCGCCAAAACGGCCGAGCTGGCCAAGCCGATGAACAACCCATGCTCGACCACGCCGGGGATGGCGCTCAACGCCTTGGCGAGGCCGGGCGGATCCACAATCCGCCCGAGCTGGGCATCGAGGATCCAGTGGCCGCCATCGGTGACGAAAACGTGGCCGTCCTTGTCCCCGCCTTTGGCCTTGCGGACCGCCATCGGCCCGGAAACGCCGCACGCCGCAAATGCCTTCTCGATCGCACGGCGTGTCGCGCCGAGCCCGAACGGGATGACCTCGACCGGCAGCGGAAACTTGCCCAGCGTCGGCACCCATTTGCTGTCGTCGGCAATCACGATCATGCGATCCGAAGCAGCCGCCACGATCTTCTCGCGCAGCAGCGCGCCGCCGCCGCCCTTGATCAGATTGAAGTCGGGATCGATCTCGTCGGCGCCGTCGACCGTCAAGTCGAGATGATCGATCTCATCCAGAGTCGTCAGCGGCACGCCGCAGCGCTCCGCGTCCGCGCGGGTCTGCTCCGAGGTCGGCACGCCGATCACCTTGAGCCCGGCGGCGACGCGCTCGCCGAGCAGCTCGACGAAATGCTTTGCGGTCGAGCCGGTGCCGAGCCCGAGCTGCATGCCGTCACGCACCTCCTCGAGGGCGCGCGCCGCAGCCTGCCGCTTCAACTGGTCCATGTTCAATGTACGTCCGCCCTTGAATCGAGAATGCCGCCGCGTGTGCCGCTTGCGGCGGCCTATGTAGCCTCGTTTTCCGCGCCGGAACAGGCCTATAAGGTGAACTTATGACCCGCCCCTTGCGCCGGCGCGGCCGGACCGATAGCGCTGGACCATGACCTCCCCCTACACCCTCGTCTTCGATCTCGACGGCACGCTGGTGGATACGGCGCCCGACCTGATCACCGCCCTGAATTATGTGCTGGACCGCGAAGGCCTGCCGCCGGTCCCGATGGCCTCGGCGCGCAACATGATCGGCGCCGGCGCCCGCAAGCTGATCGAACGGGGGCTGGAAGCCGAGGGCCGCAGCGTCACGCCTGATGACATGGACCGGATGACGGCGGATTTCATCGCCTATTACGCCGACCATATCGCGGTCGAATCCCGCCCCTTCGAGGGGCTCCTGGAAGCTCTCGACCTGTTTGCGACGCAGGGCTATCGCCTCGCGGTCTGCACCAACAAGCTGGAATGGCTGTCCAAGCGCCTGCTGGACCGGCTCGACCTGACCCGGCGGTTCGCCGCGATCTGCGGCGCCGACACTTTCGGGGTCCAGAAGCCCGATCCGACCATTTTCCGCGAGACCGTGGCCCGCGCCGGCGGCGAGGTGAAGGCCAGCATCATGGTCGGCGATGCCGGAACCGATGTCGGCGTCGCCCGGCGGGCTGGGGTGCCCGTGATCGGGGTCAGCTTCGGCTATACGGATGTGCCGATCGCCGAGCTGAAGCCGGACCGGCTGATCCATCACATGCGTGACCTGCCGGATGCCGTGCACAGCCTGATGACCGCATAGTGCCGGCAAGGCACTGACCAGACAGGGTTATTTTAGGGAACCCTGCGTTAACCATCTATTATCTATGCGCCCCGCGCCGGTTGCCTGCCCCAGGCGACACCCCTATGGTCCGGCCGGGGATGTGGCGGTTCGTCGCAGTAGAAGTGGATGGTTATGCGTCGTGTCAACGCGATTGCTCTAATGGGGGCAGGTCTTTTGGGAGCAACAAGCCTGGGTGGCTGCTCCTCTATGTCTTGGGACATATTCAAATCGGCGCCGCCGACCGTTCAGGTCCGGCTCGAATCGAATCCTCCGGGTGCTGACGCCACGACGTCGCTCGGTCAGAGCTGCAAGACACCCTGCTCGGTCTCGGTTCCCGCGCCCGATGTGCCGTTCACGGTCGCTTTCGCGCTGCCAAAGTACCAGCCGGCCAGCGTCCCGGTAAACGTGATCAAGAATTCCGGGGATTTCACCACGCCCGCCTCGGTCACCACCGACCCGAATCCGGTTTTTGCGGAACTCCAGCCGGCGACGCCGCCGAAGCCGGTGAAGAAGCCGCACCGACCGAAGAAGCCGAAACCGGCCGCCGCCGCTGCCGCGCCCGCCGAGGCCCCGGCCGATGCTGCACCTGCTGCGGCCTCGCCGTTCCCCGACCCGAACGCCGGAAAGCGCTGAGCAAGCGCCGACTTATGTATACCACCCGATTGTCCTAGCCGCGTCCGATGCTTAGATTGCTTCCAAGCACCGCTGAAGCAAAGGTGCGCCCGTCGCCGTAAGTGACAAGGCATTTGGCAAGGCATCTGATATGAACGGACCTTCCGCGAACCCACGCGCGGCGCTGTCGAGCGCCATGACCGATCCGTTCGGGCGGACCATCTCCTATTTGCGCGTCTCCGTCACCGACCGCTGCGATTTGCGCTGCTTCTACTGCATGTCGGAAGACATGACGTTCCTGCCCAAGGCGGACCTGCTGACGCTCGAGGAACTCGACCGGCTCTGCACCGCCTTCATCGCCAAGGGCGTGAAGAAGCTGCGGCTCACCGGCGGCGAGCCTCTGGTCCGCCGCAACGTGATGACGCTGGTGCGCTCGCTGTCGCGGCACCTCAAGAGCGGTGCCCTGAACGAGCTGACGCTGACCACCAACGGCACGCAACTGGCAAAGCATGCCAACGAGCTCGCCGATTGCGGTGTCCGCCGCATCAACGTCTCGCTCGACACGCTCGATCCCAAGAAGTTTCGCGAGATCACCCGCTGGGGCGAGATCGACAAGGTGCTGGAAGGCATCGAGGCCGCGCGCGCCGCTGGCCTCGCCGTCAAGATCAACGCGGTCGCCCTGAAGAACCTCAACGAGGACGAGCTTCCCGAGCTGATGCGCTGGGCCCACGGCAAGGGCATGGGCCTGACGCTGATCGAGGTGATGCCGATGGGCGAGATCGGCGCGGGCCGCATAGACCAGTATCTGCCGCTGTCGCTGGTGCGCGCGCGCCTCGCCCAGCAGTTCACCATGACGGATCTCGCCGAGAGCACCGGCGGGCCGGCGCGCTATGTCAGCGTCGCCGAAACCGGTGGCAAGCTCGGCTTCATCACGCCGATGACCCACAATTTCTGCGAATCCTGCAACCGGGTGCGCATCACCTGCACGGGCACGCTGCACACCTGCCTCGGCCACGAGGACGCCTCGGATCTGCGCAAGCCGCTGCGTGCATCCGATGACGACATGCTGCTTGCGGATGCGATCGACCGCGCCATCGGGCTCAAGCCCAAGGGCCATGATTTCATCATCGACCGCCGCCACGACCGGCCCAGCGTCAGCAGGCACATGAGCGTCACCGGCGGCTAAAGCATGATCCGGAAAAGTGCGCAGCGGTTTTCCGAAAAGATCATGCTCAAACAACGACCTAAAGCGCGATGACGATTTATCCAAATCTCATGGCGCTTTAGACCTCACTCCCGCACACCCGGCACGTAGCCGAAGCCCACGGCTGGCTCGGCCGCGGTCTCGACCCAGACGCTCTTGACCTGGGTGTATTCGAACAGCGTTTCGACCCCGCTCGAACGGCCATAGCCGCTCATGCCGAAACCGCCGAACGGCGAAGCGACGCTGATCGTCTTGTAGGAATTGATCCAGAACGTCCCGGCCCTGACTTGCGCGGCGACCCGATGCGCGCGCGCGACGTTGCCCGTCCACACCGCGCCGGCCAGACCAAAATCGCTGTCGTTGGCGAGCGCGATCGCTTCCTCCTCGGTATCGAACGGGATCGCGGCGACGACAGGCCCAAAAATCTCCTCGCGCGCGACCGCCATGCTGTTGCTGACGTCGCGCAGCACCGTCGGTCTGACGAAGAAGCCGCCCTGCTCCACGCCGCCGTCGCTGCCGGCCGCGAGCGTCGCGCCCTCCGCGAGGCCCTGCTTCACCATCGCAAGCACGCGGGTGTACTGCCGGGCATTGTTGATCGGCCCGACCTCGGTCTCCGCCGCATCGGGCGCGCCGACCTTCAGCTTGGCGGCGCCATCAGCGACCATCTTGACGAAGCGATCGTAGACGGAACGCTCGACCAGCAGCCGCGAGCCTGCGACGCAGCTCTGTCCGGCGCCGGCGAAGATCGCCGACTGCGCACCGATCGCCGCGCGTGCAAGGTCGGCGTCGGCGAACACGATGTTGGCGGACTTTCCGCCGAGCTCGAGCACGCAAGGCAGCAGGCGCTTGGCGGCTGCCTCCGCGATCAACCTGCCCGTCGGCACTGAACCCACGAACACGACTTTCTTCACCGCCGGCCGACCGAGCGCGGCCTGCCCCGTCGTGTGGCCGTAGCCCGCGAGCACGTTGACGAGACCGACCGGAAGGCCGGCCTGCTCGGCGAGAAGCGCCAGCGCCAGCGAGGTCAGCGGCGTCAGCTCCGACGGTTTCAGCAGCACGCCGTTGCCCATCGAGATCGCGGGCGCGACCTGCCAGCCGCCGGTGAAGATCGGCGCATTCCAGGGCGTGATCTGGAGCACGACGCCGACCGCTTCGCGCCGCGTGTAGTTGAGATGGCTCGACGGCACCGGGATCACGTCGCCGTGGAATTTGTCGGCCCAGCCGGCATAGTACTCGAACATCTCGGCGACCTTGGCGACCTCGACGCGCGTATCGCGGATCGGCTTGCCAGCCGAGAGCGATTCCAGGCGCGCCAGCTCCTCCGCCTTGCCGTGAACGGCACGCGCGATCGCCTGCATGATGCGCCCGCGCGCTGCACCTGTGAGCCGTGCCCAATTCGTCTGCGCCGCGACAGCCGCCGCAGCCGCCTCGGCGACGACGGCCTCGCCCGCATCATGATAGGCGTAAAGCGGCGCGCCGGTTGCGGGATCATCGATCGTGATGAGCGCGCCCGTGCCAGGAACGATCCGGCCCGCGATGTGAGAGCCGATCGCCGCGCAATCCGGCCAGAACGGCGCGAGCGCCTCGCGCAGCCGCGTGTCGATGAAAGGGGTCATGGTGTCGCTCATATCCTGCCGAGCTGAAGCTCGACGATCCTGTTGAAGTCTTCGGCATCGCCGATCGTCGCGGCGCTGTCCGACCAGATCCGCGAAGCTTCGCGCGCGATCGGCAGATCGAGGACGAGCGTGCCGATGAGTTGCGTGGCGAGGCGCACGTCCTTGCGCATGAGGGCCATGGTGAAGCCGGAATCGAACGCACCATTCAGCACCCAGGTCGGCAGATTGACCTGCGTGACGCCGGACCGGCCGGAGCCGGCATTGAGGCCTTCGAGCAGGCGGGCCGGATCGACTGCGGCCTCACGCGCGATCCGCATCGCCTCGGCGGCGGTGAGCAGGTGCGCTGCGCACAGTAGATTGTTGATGAGCTTGCAGACATGCCCGGCGCCGACCGATCCGACATGGACGCGCTTGGCGCTCATGTCGCTGAGAACGGGCTCGACCGCGGCAACATCATCATCCGCGCCGCCGATCACCATGGTCATGGTGGCCGTGATGGCGCCCTTCGGACCGCCGCTGACCGGCGCGTCGATCATCGCCATGCCGTGCGCGGCCAGTGCCGCGGCAAGCCGGCGGGTCGTCTCGGGATCGGATGTGGAGGTGTCGACCACGCGCAGGCCGGGTCTCGCATGGGCGATGATGCCGTCATTTCCGGCCACCACGGCGTCGACGATCTCGGCGGTCGGCAGCGACAGGATGAGCAGATCGGCCCGGGCGCAGAGCGGTCCGACGCCTTCGAAAACCGCAACGCCCTCCGATGCGAGCGCGCTGCGCGCCTCTTCCGAGGCGTCGGTCCCCAGCACCTCATGCCCGGCCCGCACCAGCGAGAGCGCCATGCCGCGCCCCATATTGCCGAGCCCAACGACACCGACCACCGCCATGTCCCTGTCCCCCGTCCTGATTTCGCCCGGGAACCATAGGGATCAGGACCGGGCACGGACATCAGCGGCGCGATTGCCTAATGTTGCCTCATGGGCAACACTTGGGGATGACCAATGCTCTCGACGAGAACCGCCTTCGCTATCTGTTCGAGGCCGCGCGCTACGGCGCGGTGCGCGCCGCGGCCGACGCGCTCGGGGTGAATCCGTCGGTGGTCAGCCGGCAGATCGCCTTGCTGGAGCGGGAGCTCGACACCGCCCTGCTCGACCGGCACAGCCGCGGCGTGCGGCCGACCGAAGCGGGCGAGCTCCTCATCGCTCATTATCGCCGCCACACGGTGGATCGCGACGACACCCTCGCCCGCTTGCGGGAGCTTCAGGGGCTGCATCGCGGTCACATCGACCTCGTGCTCGGCGAAGGCTTCGTCGCCGATCTCATGGGCGGGGCGCTCGACGAGTTCTGGCGGCGGCATCCGCGCCTGACCATTTCGCTGGAACTTGCGGGCACGAGCGAGGTCATTCGCGCCATTGCCGACGACCGCTGCCACATCGGGCTGGTCTATCATCCGCCCCAGGATCCGCGAATCCGCTCCTGTGCCGCCATCCGGCAGCCGATCTGCCTGATCGCGCGCCCTGACCATCCGCTGGCGAAGCTGCGCCGCCCGGTCAAGCTGCGCGAGATCGCCAGGCACGAGCTCGGGATCATGCATGCGGGTTACGGCACGCGCCAGTTGCTGACGATGGCCGAGACATCCGAGAAGATCGGTCTGTCGCCCAAGCTGACCACGACCTCGATCAGCATCCTCCGGCATTTCGTCCGCTCCGGCCTTGGCGTGACCTTGCTGCCGGCCTTCTCGGTGGCGGCCGATCTGGAGGACGAATCGCTGGTTGCCATTCCCGTCGACAACCCGCTGCTCTCGGCGGCAGAAGCCCACATCATCACCCGGTTGGGCCGCGAACTGCCGAATGCGGCCAGCCAGTTGCTCAGGTTCTTGATCGGCCGGATGAAGGCGTTCCAGGCCGGCCGCCGCGACCTTAAGCTTCTGCGATCTTAAGCTTTTGAGCGGGCGTCAATTTGTCCATTTTCCGATTGACGGCAGGTGAAGCCGCTGGTTTGGTGCGACCGCCTTTGCTTGCCCGGCAGCCATAAGCCGGCCCGCCCCTTTGGCGGTCGCGGTCAAGACGGCAAGGCACGAGGGGAGGACTGACGCCGCAAAGCTTTCGGACAACGAGCCGGGCGGTCGCGTGCTTTTTGCGCGCGGGCCGAGCGATGCGTGCTGATGCTGCTCCCGTGAAAGTCTAGGCCGCGACGGAGAAAAATTAAGATGCGTCCATTGCTGGCGGTGAGCAACGCCATCGACGCCCTCAATGAGAAGATTGGGTACGTCTGTAACCTGCTCGTGCTCCTGGCCTGTCTGGTGAGCGCGGCCAACGCCATGATCCGCTACGCCTTCAGCTACTCGTCGAACGGGTGGCTCGAGCTGCAATGGTACATGTTCGCCATCCTCGTGATGTTCGGCGCGTCCTACACCTTCAAGCGCAACGAGCATGTCCGGGTCGAAATCTTCTATCTGACGCTGTCCGAGCGCGGCCAACTCTGGCTCGACATGATCGGCACGCTGTTCTTCCTGATCCCCTCCTGCCTGCTGCTCGCCTATCTGTCGTGGCCGTTCTTCATGCAGGCCTATGACGTACGCGAGATGTCGGGCAATGCCGGCGGCCTGATCCGCTGGCCTATCAAGTTCGTCATCCCCGCCGGCTTCGTCATGCTGGCGCTCCAGGGGGTTTCCGAAGTCATCAAGCGTATCGCGGCTCTCCAGGGCTATGTGACGATCGACGCCAAGTATGAGAGGCCGACCCAATGATCACGCTGGAGATGATGCCGCCGCTGATGTTCGGCGGCCTGGTTCTGGCGATGCTGATCGGCTTCCCCGTCGCGTTCACGCTGGCGGCCGTCGGCCTCTCCTTCGGCTTCCTCGCCATCCATCTCGGTTTCTTCGACCTCAACTTCCTGCAGGCGATTCCCGGCCGCGTATTCGGCAGCGTGCTCTCCAACGAGCTCCTGCTCGCGATCCCGTTCTTCACCTTCATGGGCTCGATATTGGAGAGATGTGGACTCGCCGAAGACATGCTGGATTCGATGGGCCAGCTGTTCGGCCCGGTCCGCGGCGGCCTTGGCTATTCCGTCATCATCGTCGGCTTCATCCTCGGCGCCATCACCGGCACGGTGGCGGCGCAGGTCATCGCCATGGCGCTGATCTCGATGCCCGTGATGATCCGCTACGGCTACAACATGCGCTACATCACCGGCGTGCTGGCGGCCTCCGGCACCATCACGCAGCTGGTGCCGCCCTCGCTGGTGCTGATCGTGCTCGCCGACCAGCTCGGCAAGTCGGTCGGCGACATGTATCTCGGCGCCTGGGGCCCCTCGGTGTTCCAGATCATGCTGTTCGCCGGCTACACCTTCATCCTCGGCCTGATCAAGCCGGGCCACGTGCCGCCGGTGCCGCTGGAAGCGCGCACGCTGACCGGCTGGGCGCTGTGGAAGAAGTGCCTGATGGGCATCATCCCCTCCGCCGTGCTGATCTTCGTCGTGCTCGGCACCATGATGATGGGCCTTGCGACCCCGACCGAAGCCGGCGCCATGGGCGCGGTCGGCGCCATCGTGCTCGCCGCGATCCACCACAAGGACTTCTCCGCGACCGACCGCAAGGTGCTGGTCATCGGCATCATCGCCGCCGGCATCGGCACCATCATCGCGATGCTGTTCACCGAGAACCTGATCTTCAAGCTCGCCTTCGCCGTGACCTATCTCGCGGTGGCCTGGATCTGCATCCAGGCCGCGCGCATCCCGGACCTGCGCGACCTCATCAAGCAGGGCAACGAATCCACCATGCGCCTCACCTGCATGGTCACCTTCATCCTGATCGGCTCGACCTGCTTCTCGGTGGTGTTTCTCGGCGTCTCCGGCGGCGTCTGGCTCGAGCATCTCCTGACCTCGCTGCCCGGCGGCGTCTGGGGCTTCCTGATCTTCATCAATCTCTTCATCTTCTTCCTGGCGTTCTTCCTCGACTTCTTCGAGATCGCTTTCATCATCCTGCCGATGATCGCTCCGATCGCGCAGAAGATCCTGGGCCCCGTGGTCGGCGACGGAGCCGCGCTGATCTGGTTCGGCGTCATGCTCTGCGTCAACATGCAGACCTCGTTCCTGCATCCGCCGTTCGGCTTCGCGCTGTTCTACCTGCGCGGCGTCGCGCCGAAGGAAGTGAAGAGCTCCGACATCTATTGGGGCGCGATGCCCTGGATCGGCCTGCAGATGATCATGGTGCTGATCGTGATCGCCTTCCCGATCACGGTGACGGGCCTGCTCGACAAGCCGGTCAATGTCGACCTCGACAAGGTCAAGATCGAGGTCCCGCAGATCGACCTGCCCCCGCTGGATCTCGGCCCGCCGCAGAAGTAGCGGAGGCTTTCGCCATCATGCTCCGCTTCGGCGGAGCATGATGGCGTGACACGCGCCGCAAACACGGGCATACCGGGCCATCATCCAACCGATGGATCCCGCCTATGCTCCGATCGCCGCCCGCCTCCTCGCTCGCCAGTTCCTTGATCGCCTCGCTGTGGCTCGCCTGTGCCGCCACCGTCGCGCATGCCGAGCCGGTCGCCGACGTTCATGCGCTGGCGCAGAAGGAGCAGCAGCCGTTGCTCGACACGCTGCGCGATCTCGTCAACATCGAAACCGGCAGCAGGGATGTCGAGGGCCTGAACGTGATCGCCGGCCGCGTGGCCGACCAGCTCAAGCAGATCGGCGGCACGGTCGAGATCCTGCAACCCACCGACATCTATCGCCTCGACGACACGCCGGACAAGATCGGCCCGGCCGTGCACGCGACCTTCAAGGGCACCGGCACCAAGAAGATCATGCTGATCGCCCATATGGACACGGTGTACCTGAAGGGCATGCTGAAGGATCAGCCGTTTCGCATCGACGGCGACAAGGCCTACGGCCTCGGCATTGCCGACGACAAGCAGGGCGTCGCACTCATTCTCCACACCGTGGCGATGCTGCAGAAGCTGAACTTCAAGGACTACGGCACGCTCACCGTGCTCACCAATGGCGACGAGGAGATCTCCTCGCCCGGCTGGCGCAGCACCATCACCAAATTCGCCGCCGATCAGGACGTCGTGTTCTCGTTCGAGGGCGGCGGCACCGACGGCACGCTGCGGCTCGCCACCAGCGGCATCGGCTCGGCCTATCTCACGGTGACCGGGAAGTCCTCGCATGCCGGCGCGCGGCCCGAGGGCGGCATCAACGCGCTCTACGAGCTCTCGCACCAGGTGCTGCAGATGAAGGACCTGTCAAAGCCCGACCAGGGCCTGAAGCTGAACTGGACGGTGTCCAAGGCCGGCACCAACCGCAACGTGATCCCTGCCGAGGCCACGGCCCAGGCCGATGCGCGTGCGCTCAAGGTGTCGGATTTCGACGAGCTGGAGAAGGCGCTGCAGGACAAGATCAAGAACCGCCTGCTGCCGGATTCCAAGGTCGAGCTGAAGTTCGAGGTGCGCCGTCCGCCGCTTGAGGCCAACGACGCCTCGCGTCGCGTGGCTGCCTATGGCAAGACGATCTATCAGGAGCTCGGATTGCCGCTCAAGGTCGACGAGAAGGCAACTGGCGGCGGCACCGACGCCGCGTTTGCCGCGCTCAAGACCAAGGGCGCCGTGGTCGAAGGCATGGGTCTGTCGGGTTTCGGCGCGCATTCCAACGACGCCGAATATGTGAAGCTCGACACCATCGTGCCACGTCTCTACCTGACCACGCGCATGATCATGGATCTGTCGACTGGCAAGCTGAAGTAGCGGTCAGCTTCGGCCAACGGCGGAAGCCCCCGCCTCCGCCAGCCGAAACCGCAGCGTGAACTCGGCGCCGCCACCGGGCAGATTCTCCACCGCCACCGTCGCCGCGTGATCGTCCGCCACGCCGCGCACGATCGACAGGCCGAGGCCCGCGCCGTCGCTGCGCTGGCGGTCACGGCGCCAGAAGCGCTGGAAGATCAAGTCGCGCTCGGCCTCCGCGATGCCGGGGCCGCAATCGCGCACGCGCACCGCGCCGTCCTCGCTCACCTCGACGTCGACCGCTGTGTCCTTCGCGGTGAACTTGATGGCGTTTTCGGCAAGGTTGAAGATCGCGCGCTGGAGCATCTCGGCATTGCCGTGGATCAGCACCGGCGCGTCCGCGCCCTTCAGCGCGATGTCCTTGTGCTGGGCGATCGCGAACGGCGCGATCGAACCGACCACCTCGGCGCAGACGGCGCGCAGATCCGCGGTCTCGCCGGGATCGAGTACCAGCGTGTCGAGCTCGGCGATCTCCAGGAGCTGGGCGACGATGCGGCTCATGGCTTCGATGTCGGCATGCAGCGCCTGTCGTGCCGCGCGGTCGTTGAGCGTCTCGATCCGCGTGCGCAGGATCGTCAGCGGCGTGCGCAATTGATGCGCGGCATCCGCCGTGAACTGCCGCTGCACCCGAAAGCCGTCCTCGAGTCGGTCGAGCGCCTGGTTCACGGCCGTGACCAGCGGCATGATCTCGCGCGGGATCTGCTCGGTCGGCAGGCGGATGTCGGTGCGCGCCGGGCCGATATTGCTGGCCTCCTCGGAGGCCTTCCAGAGCGGTGCGACCGCGCGGCGGAAGATGACGATGTCGATGCCGAGCAGCACCAGCAGGATCGGGATGGTGATCCACCCCACCCGGCGGAAGAAGTTCGAGACGATGTCGTCGATGATGACATCGCGGTGCGACAGGTCCTCGGCGACGCGGATGCGCACCGTCCTGCCTTCGATCACGCGGCTGACGCCGGCGCCGGAAATCGTCTCGGACAATCGCGGCACCGGTGTGTTGTCGCCGGCCCTCCGCCGCGACGAGAACAGCAGGCGGCCGTCGGCGTCGCGGATGTCGTAGAGATAGCGGCCATAGGCTTCCGAATAGAGCCCCCTGAGACTGTCAGGCAGATTGAACGTCAACGTGCCGTCGGCCTGCGGGACGATGCGCTCGGCGAGCACCTCGGCCTGGGCCCGCATGGCGTCGCGATGCAGCTGGTCGATCTCGGAGTTGAGCAGCCAGAACAGCACCAGCGGCAGGAAGATCGCGACCACCGCGACTGCCAGGATGTGCAGGAACACGATGCGCCAGATCAGCGATTTGAACGTCGGCGATCTCGCCGCGATCCCGGCGCGAAGTCCGACCTCGGCCACGCTATTTCTCCTCGGCCATGAGATAGCCGACGCCGCGGATGGTGTGGATCACAACCTTGGCGCCGTGCTCGGCGAGCTGCTTGCGCAACCGCGAGACGTAGACCTCGACGGCGTTGGAGGCGACCTCGCCCTCGAGGCCGAAGATGTGGTCCTCGACGTTCTTCTTCGGCACCACCCGCCCCTGCCTCCGCAGCAGGATCTCGAGCACCGAGGTCTCGCGCGCGGAGATGATCCGCGGCTGGTCGTCGACGAAGATCTGGCGGCTCTCGGTGTCGTAGACGAGGTTGGCGAGCCGCAGCGAACGGCCGAGCAGCTGGCCCGGCCGGCGCAGGATCGCCTCCAGCCGCGCCACCAGCTCCTCCATCGCGAAGGGCTTTGCCAGATAGTCGTCGGCGCCGCTGCGCAGGCCGCTGACGCGGTCCTGCAGGCCGCCGCGCGCGGTCAGCACCAGCACCGGCAGCGGCTCCATCTGCCGCCGCAGCTCGCGCAGCACCGACAGGCCGTCGCCGTCGGGAAGCCCGAGGTCGAGGATCATCGCGGCATAGCTGACGCTGCTCACCGCCTCGCGCGCCTCGGCCGCACTGCCCACGATGTCGCTCTCGTAGCCCGCCGCCGACAGCCCGGCGGCCACGAGCCGCGACAGTTCGGCATTGTCCTCGACGATCAGAAGGCGCATCGCATTCCCGGCATCACCGCACGGCTCGCGCCGCATATCCTGCTCTCTTCCACCATTCCGGGCGCCTCGGCCAGCGAAAAAGCACCGCCCACCGATCGACCTGCTGTCAGGTTCGTGTAAGCCAAGCGCAAGAATAGCTCGCACAGGATCAGCTACGTCCAGCGGTCTCCGACGACCGTCTCGACGCGCGCCACCGGGCACAGCGTTTGGTCAGCTCGATTGTCTTTCATATTCCTCATCGCCTGGACCAGACTGCATTCGCGTCGTCGCCCTATCTTGCAGCGGCGCTCGCGCTGCCCGAGTGAAGCCGAGGCAACAACGGCTAACGATGTCTCACAAGCCATAACAGGCGTTCCCCGCGCTTCCGCGGGATGATCCGGGACGAAACATCTAGGCGAAGTCATCCCAGGCAAAGGAGAGGTTCCATGACAACGCTCATCAAACCGCCGGCCGCTGCTGCGGTGGCCATCTCGACCAGCGACGCCATCGATCGCGACAGGCGGAACTTTCTCACCACAGCTGCTGCAGGCATCGTCGCCACCGGCGCCGCGACGCTGCTTCCGGTCCGTCCGGCGCCTGCCGCAACGAGCGAGGCGATCCGCCCGTTCAAGATCAACATCCCGGACAAGGCGCTCGCCGATCTCCGCCATCGCCTCGCCGCGACTCGCTGGCCCGACAAGGAGACGGTCGACGACGACTCCCAGGGCGTACCGCAGGCGACGCAGCAGGAGCTCGTCCGTTACTGGCGAACCGATTACGACTGGCGAAAGATCGAGTCCCGGCTCAACGCATTGCCGCAACATCTGACCGAGATCGACGGCCTCGACATCCATTTCCTGCACGTGCGCTCGAAGCATCCAAATGCACTGCCGATGATCGTGACGCATGGCTGGCCGGGCTCCGTCATCGAGCAGCTCAAGATCATCGATCCCCTGACCAATCCGACCGCGCAGGGCGGCAGCGCCGATGACGCGTTCCATCTCGTGATCCCGTCGATGCCCGGCTACGGATTTTCGGGCAAGCCGACCACAACGGGCTGGGATCCGCAGCGCATCGCGCGGTCCTGGGTCGTGCTGATGAAGCGCCTCGGTTACACCAAATTCGTCGCACAGGGCGGCGATTGGGGCTCGCCGGTCTCGAACGAGATGGCCAAGCTCGGCGCGCCGGAGCTGATCGGCATCCACGTCAACCTGCCCGGCGTCGTTCCACCCGATATCTTCAAGGCGGTCGCTTCAGGCGAGCCCGCGCCAGCCGATCTGTCGGACGAGGAGAAGCGCGTCTTCGCCCAGCTCAAGCTCCAGTTCACGAAG
Source organism: Bradyrhizobium sp. 18BD (assembly GCF_054185225.1). NCBI lineage: Bacteria > Pseudomonadati > Pseudomonadota > Alphaproteobacteria > Hyphomicrobiales > Nitrobacteraceae > Bradyrhizobium > Bradyrhizobium sp. 18BD. Next base: position 84,123 of record NZ_JAVAYL010000016.1, read on the forward strand.
CGGCGCGCCTATGCGCAGATCATGGGGACGCGCCCGCAGACGCTGTCGGCGCTGGCGGATTCGCCCGCAGGCCTTGCCGCCTGGCTGCTCGATCACGGCGACGGTTACGCCCAGCCGGCCGCGGCAATGGCCTCGGCGGTCGCCGGCCATACGGTCAACGGGCATTCCGCGGGCGCGCTGACGCGCGACGACGTGCTCGACAACATCTCGCTGTACTGGCTCACCAACACCGCGGTCTCGTCGGCGCGACTGTACTGGGAAAACAAGATCAATCTCTACCTCCCGGCCAACGTCACGATCCCGGCCGCCGTAACGGCGTTCCCCGGCGAGAGTTTCGTGGCGCCGCGGAGCTGGGCCGAGCGGGCCTATCACAGACTGATCTATTTCCATCAAGCCGAAGCCGGCGGTCATTTCGCGGCGTGGGAGCAGCCCGCGATCTTCAGCCGCGAGGTTCGCGACGCTTTCCGGTCACTGCGCAGTTCGACCTGATCACGTTGGCAGCGTGCCTGGTGCGCCCCGCTTTCAAAGCGAGAACTAGTTCACGCCGCTCGCGTCGCGGCGCCCGCTCATGCGAGATAGCCGGACACGCCATCCCACAGCAGTTTGAGCGCGGTCACCACCAACAGGCCGTAGCAAGCGCGAAAGATCTGCTGCTGGTCGAGCTGCCCGTGCAGGCGCCAGCCGAGCCAGACGCCGCTGGGAATGGCGAGGAGGCAAATCGCCATCACGATCCATTCGTTGCCACTCGGCCGCGTCAGCAGCAGCCACGGCACCGCCTTGGTCGCATTGCCGACGGTGAAGAACAGGCTCGTCGTTCCCGCGTAGACTTCCTTGCTGAGGCCGAGTGGCAACAGATACATCGCAAGCGGCGGACCACCGGAATGCGCGACCATGGTCGTGACGCCAGAGGCGAGACCGGCGGCGACCGCCTTCGGCGTCGAGCGCGGCGCAATGATCACCTTCGGATCGCGGAAGAACCACAGGCCGACGAAGATCAAGGTGACGACCGCCATCACGATCGCGACGGCGCGATGGTCAAGCACGCGAAACAAGAGATAGCCGAGAGCGATGCCGATCACGAGTCCGGGCAACAGCAAGACGAGATCCGGCTTCGACCAGGTCGAGGGCTTCCAGTAGCGCAGAGCGAACAAATCCATCGCGATGAACAGCGGCGCGAGCAGGCCGCCGGCCGTCACCGGATCCATCACGCAGGACAGCAGCGGGATGCCGACGATGGAGAAGCCGCCACCGAACGCGCCCTTCATGAAGCAGATCAGGAACACGCCGGTGAAGGCAATGAGGATGCTGGTGACCGTCAATTCCATATCGGCCTCTCCGGCACGACCTGACTTACGCCGTCCCTCGGTTTCCCTACGAACCCCGTCGGCGCGACGGGGTTTCGCTCCGGAAAAAGAGGCCGGGCAGCGCCGAGGGCACGCCAAACACCAGGCCGATGAATCCGAGAAACAGGTCGAGGTAGCTGAAGGTCATTGTCCTAACTCTGTCGTTTCCGGGCGATCCCGGTACAATTCACTGATTGCCCCGAATATGATCCGACAACCCACTCAGTACAATGGCAATATTGTCCTCGGTGCAATTTGAGTGACGCTCGTCAGCTTAAGCGGCCCGCCAAATACTCCTGAACATTCCGGGCAGAACCACCGAGCGGCACGCCAGTTGTCTGGACGGCACAGCCCCTGGATCGTTCGATCATGTACCGCCTGCTCTATTTCGCCGCGTTCCTTGCCGTCACCGGCATTACGTTCGTCTTGCTGGTCGCGTTCAACAGGCTCATCGGCGGATGATGCCAGGCGCGCCTCGCTGCGTTGGCCAAGCGACCACCACGAGCGTCCTTAAGGCTGTTCGTCCGGACACCAGCGCTCGATCAGGAACGAGCTGCCCGCTGCGCAGGCAAGCACGGACGCCACGAGGAGGATACTCGTGGGCAGCGAGATCAGTCCGCGCTGGTGGGCAGTCATCGCAGCCGTGCCAAAGGTCAGCCAGCAGCCCGAACCGACAAAGTTCGCCGCGGCCTGCACGACCGCGCACCGCGTCACCGGTCGATAGTTCAGGAATTTCCAAAGCAGCGGCCCGCCCGCAAATGCGAGCATGAAGACCCATATGAGGGTCAGCAACGGCATGTCGAAGAGGTCGGCGAAACTGGAGGACACGGCAGGCACCCTGAAGCAACCAGCGTTTGACGCGCCGAGCCGGGAACGGGTTCAAGCGTCCCTATGGCGGTCAAGCCGAGGCGGCGATAAAACGCGGATGGAGCAAACCGGACACAGGGCACATGGCATTCTGGGCAACGAGCGCGGTCGGAATGGTGATCGCCTATCTCCTGGGGTCCGTGCCCACGGGCTATCTGGCGGGGAAACTCCTCCGTGGCATCGATATCAGGGAGCATGGCTCCAAATCGACGGGGGCAACGAATGTCCTGCGGACTCTCGGAAAATGGCCTGCGTTGGCGGTGCTCATCATCGACGTCCTCAAGGGCGTCGCGGCCATCATCGTGGCCCGCTCGTTCTGCCCCTGGCTCGCTGCAAAGTTTTCCGCGATGCCGTCGACGGCACTTGATCTGCAGACGTGGGTGCCGTGGACTGTTGGCGTCGCCGGCATCGCCGTGCTGCTCGGGCACGGCCGCTCGATCTGGCTGAATTTCACCGGCGGAAAGTCCGCCGCGACCGGGCTGGGTGTGCTGCTCGCGATGTCGTGGCCGGTGGGATTGGGGGCTGCGGCGACCTTCGGCATCGTGCTGGCGAGCACCCGGATTGTCTCCATGAGCTCGATCCTCGCGTCGCTGACGGCGATCGTTCTGGTCTGCGCTTTCGATCACCCGCTGCCCTATCGGCTGCTGGTGATCGCCGGCGCCCTCTACGTGATCGTGCGCCATCGCGCCAACATTGGGCGGCTGTTGGCGGGCACGGAGCCGCGGCTGGGCCAGAGCAGCCCTGATGCGAAAACGGAAGCGCAAGTCTAGGACGTATCCCCATAAACCCGGCGGCGTGACGCTATAAATGCCACATCCGCTTGCCCCACTGCGACCAAGTTCGCGCGGCGTCTCAATATGTGGCGAAGAGCCACAAGCCGATTTTCCCCTCGCTGGCCTTCTGCTCTAATGGTGGTGGCGCCGCAAACTGGCGCTCTGGCCAAGGGAGCCTTCATGAGCCGATCGGTGCATGTTCCTGTCGGAATCTTCGACAGCTCGCGCTACGGTTTCGCGCAAGTTGCTACCGTCCCCACACCGTTCGGCGACGTCGTGCATGTGTCCGGCCAGGTTGCTTGGGACGCGGATCAGAACGTCATTGGCACCGGCGACATCGGTCGTCAACTCAGCAAGAGCCTCGAAAACCTCAGCATTGCACTGGCGTCGGTCGGTGCGAAACTCGATCAGGTCGGTGCGCTGCGGCTCTACATCAAGCAGAGTCACATGCACGAGGGCAAAGCCATCAGCGCCGCTCTCAAAGCGGTGTTCGGTGATAATCCGCCGTGTACAACCTGGATTGGCGTGGCAAACCTCGCCAAGGACGAGTTCCTCATCGAGGTGGAGCCCTCTGCAGTTTTCATTACGCGAAACGGCTGATGGCAGATCAGGGATATTTTCGACCAAGACGCGGACTCATCAAGGCGCAGCCATTGCCTGATTGACGCGAGTTTCTTCTTACGTCCGCTCTCTCGGCGGAAAGTGAAAATCTCCATTGAGGTCTACCCCATGCTCACCGTTTACGGTCGTAAATCGTCATTCAACTTGCAGAAAGTCATGTGGCTGGTCGGCGAGCTGGGCATCACGCACAAGCATGTCGAACTGGGAGGCTCGTTCGGGGGCCTCGACGCGCCTGAATTCCTGGCCATGAATCCACATGGCCGCATTCCCGTGATTGATGACTCCGGCATCATCGTCTGGGAGTCGCACGCCATCTTGAGGTATCTTGCGGCCCAATACGCTTCCGGAACGTTGTTCTGGCCGACGAGTCCGGCTGAGCGTGCGAAGGCGGATCAATGGATGGACTGGTCGCAAACTGCGTTGCAGCCGGCATTCCTGGTTGGCGTATTTTGGGGCTGGTACAGGACGCCCGAAGCGCAGCGCAATCTGGCTGCGGTGGACAAAGCTCGGGAACAAACCAGCCGTTATCTGAAGCACGTCGACCATCAGTTGAAAGGCAGGTCTTTCCTGCTGGGAGACCACCTGTCACTCGCCGATATTCCTATAGGGACCCATCTTTACCGCTACTTCAATCTTGACCTTCCGCGCTCGAACCTGCCGAACGTTGAGCGCTGGTATGAGCGGCTGCAGTCGAAGTCCGCCTATCGTGAGCATGTGTGCCTACCATTCGACGAACTCTACGGCCGGCTTGATTTTTGATTTCCACGTCACGGTACACGCATGTGGGCCGCTGTTGGCCGAGGCAGATGCGCCAGAGCGGGTGTTGCTCAAATCCGGCCCGCCCGTCTATAGGTGATCGAAAGCCAGCATTCCGCCGCGGCGGGGTCGACCGGAGTTTTCGTAAGTATGTCCCATCCAGACGACAGCCTTGCCGCGAAGATCGAGGCGTTTATACGCGCAGAGGTCATTCCCTACGAGAAAGATCCGCGGACAGGTCCGCACGGCCCGAGCGACGAGCTCGTGCAGGAGCTGCGCGCCAAGGCGCGCAAAGCCGGCGTCCTGACGCCGCATATTCTCCCCGACGGATCTCATCTCACGCAACGCGAGACCGCAAAGGCTCTGATCAAGTCCGGCCTCTCGCCGCTCGGGCCGCTGGCGTGCAACACCATGGCGCCGGATGAAGGCAACATGTATCTGCTGGGCAAGGTCGGAAGCATCGAGCAGAAGGCGCGCTTCCTCGAGCCGCTCGTGTCGGGCAAAGCCCGCTCGGCATTCTTCATGACCGAACCTGCGGATGCGGGTGGAGCCGGGTCCGATCCGTCGATGATGCAGACGACGTGCCGCCTGGACGGCAATCACTGGATCATCAACGGGCGAAAGAAGTTCATCACCGGGGCCGAAGGCGCAAAAGTCGGGATCGTCATGGCGAAGTCGGACGACGGCGCGTGCATGTTCCTCGTCGACCTGCCCAATCCCGCAATTCGCACGCTGCGCGTGCTTGATACGATCGACAGTTCGATGCCCGGCGGACATGCCGAGATCGAGATCGAAAATCTCCGCGTGCCTGCCGACCAGATGCTCGGCGCGTCCGGCGAGGGTTTCAAATATGCCCAGATTCGCCTGAGCCCCGCGCGCCTGTCGCACTGCATGCGCTGGCTGGGCCTCGCGATCCGCGCCAACGAAATTGCCACCGATTACGCCTGCCGCCGCCAGGCGTTCGGAAAGCCGCTGGTCGATCACGAAGGCGTCGGCTTCATGCTCGCGGAGAACCTGATCGATCTCCAGCAATCGGAATTGATGATCGACTGGTGCGCGAGCGTGCTCGACTCCGGCTCCCTCGGCACGACCGAAAGCTCCATGGCAAAGGTTGCCGTGTCGGAAGCGCTGATGCGCGTCGCCGATCGCTGCGTCCAGGTGATGGGCGGCACCGGGGTCTCGACGGAGACGATCGTCGAGCAGGCCTTCCGCGAGATCCGCGCATTCCGGATCTACGACGGCCCGACCGAAGTTCACAAATGGTCGCTGGCCAAGAAAATCAAGCGCGACTGGAAAGCGGGGCAGCACTGACCGGCGCGCGGTGGAGCATGTAGGATGGGTAGAGCGCAGCGAAACCCATCGCGATCTGCTCAATCGGAATTGCGCGCTTGGTCATCCTGGTGCGAGATGATGGGTTTCGCTGCGCTCTACCCATCCTACGGTCTACTAATGCGGCGCCTCGCAAACACGTCTCTCAGTGCAGCCTGTTGCTCGCTCGTTGCCCCCTGCTCCGCATCGGCGCGATCCGTCGGCACGTCCACGTAAGCGATCGGCTGGTCGAACTGGCTCGCCGTGAAATCGTAGCGCCGGCCTTCAATCCGGTTGTAGAAATGATCGCCGGCCGGCAATGGCGTCTTCAGCAAATCGCCGCCGAAGAGCTCGTGGATCAGCAGCGAGGTGACGTTGCATTGTCCCGCGGCCGGATTGTCCACCGTCCACTGGCTGGACGTGGATAATGACCATGCCTTGCGCAGCGCGCTTTGAACCCCATCTGGATCGAAGCTCATCGACGTCCTCACACAGGCCGCTCGCGCGATTTCGGATTTTTCGACATTGCCTTTATGCCACTGTTTTGCCCGACGAGTCAAACGGCTCTGCTGATCGGTTGGGCCAGCGCAACGTGAAGCGCCGCGTGAGCCCAATTCCATCCTCGTCATTGCGAGCGCAGCGAAGCAATCCAGGTTCTTTCCGCGGAGGGACTCTGGATTGCTTCGCTGCGCTCGCAATGACGGTGCGGAAGCAGATGCGCGCCAAACGCCGATGTCATTTCCGGAGGGCGCCCGCGTCGGGCAAATCGCAGCAACAGCACCGGTTGCGCGATGATTGCGTCGTTCCGCAGATTTGCCCTGATGCATCAAGCTGTTGGCGGCATCCAGCGCGCACCTTGCCCTCGCCTCGCTTCTACTGTGCATGGGGTTGTTTTCACATTTTTTGTTTGAGTACCCAGGCCGGCAACGAAAAACCCGGCCTCGCGAACGAGGCCGGGCTCTGTCGTCTTGCGACGTGCTCGAAGATCAGCCGCGGGTGCGCGAGCGGATCATGAAGCTGTCGTAGGTGTATTCGGCGACCTGCCACCACAGATATCCGTCGGAGCGGTAGGCCTGCATGGCGTCAATCGACTTCTTGAAGTCGGCGTTCTTGGCCGAGGTCTCGGCCCACAGCTCGTTGGTCGCCTTGAGGCAGGCCTCGAGCACTTCGTTAGTGAAGGGACGCAGCTGCGTACCACCGGCGACCAAGCGCTTCAGCGCCGCCGGGTTCTGCATGTCGTAACGCGCGGCCATCCAGCTGTTGGCGTTGGCCGTCGCGTTGGTGAGGATCGCCTGGTAGTTCTTCGGCAGCGAATTCCACTTGTCGAGGTTGGCAAAGGCGTGGACCATCGGACCGCCTTCCCAGAAGCCTGGATAGTAGTAGTACTTCGCAACCTTGGCGAAGCCGAGCTTCTCGTCATCGTACGGGCCGACCCATTCGGCAGCGTCGATGGTGCCCTTTTCCAGCGCCGGATAGATGTCGCCGCCGGCGAGCTGTTGCGGCACCACGCCGACCTTCTGCAGCACCTGGCCGGCAATGCCGCCGATTCGGAATTTCAGGCCCGAGAGGTCCGCAACGGTCTTGATCTCCTTGCGGAACCAGCCGCCCATCTGGGTGCCGGTGTTGCCGCAGGCGAAGCCGATCACGTTCGACTTCTTGAAGAACTCGTTGCCGAGCTGCTCACCGCCGCCCTGATACCACCAGGAGTTCTGCATGCGCGCGTTGAGGCCGAACGGTACCGAGGCGTAGATCGCCCAGGTCGGGTCCTTGCCGACGTAGTAGTAGGAAACGGTGTGGCACATCTCGACGGTACCGTTCGAGGTCGCGTCGAGCGCCTGCAGACCCGGGACGATTTCGCCGGCGGCGAATACCTGGATCTGGAACTTGTTGTCGGTCATCTCGGCAACGTACTTCGCCACCTGCTCGCCGCCGCCGTAGATGGTGTCGAGCGACTTCGGGAAGCTCGACGTCATGCGCCACTTGACCTCGGGTGAGGACTGCGCGATCGCCGGCGAGGCTACCGCGGCGGTCGCCGCCGCGCCTGCTGCCGACACTTTCAGGAAATCACGACGCTTCATCTTCAGGTCTCTCCTTGCTGGGGCGTTTCCCCTAACTTCCTCTTTGCCGCCGTTCATTCCGGCGACGCGTTCTGGGCCGCGTCTAACCGAAGGGGCTTGACTGCCGTGGGCCTTTAACACGGACGGCCCGGTTTCGGAACGCGACATTGGCATGACGGGGCTCTACGAAAGTCGCATGTCCCCGGTCGCTTGGCCCGAGGGCCTCAGGCGGCTGCGATGACGCCCTTGAGCTGGTCCCGGACCCGTCCCGCAATGGCGCGATAGATCGCCGCATGGGGTCCGTCCGGCTCGCTGTCAACGACGGGGTTGCCGGCATCCGAGGTGGCGCGAATCGCCATGTGCAGGGGGATCTCGCCCAGGAACGGTACTCCGAGCTTCTCGGCCTCGTGCCGCGCCCCGCCATGGCCGAAGATGTCGGATTTCGTGCCGCAATGCGGGCACTGGAAATAGCTCATGTTCTCGACGATGCCGAGCACGGGCACGTTGACCTTCTTGAACATCGCAAGCCCCCGGCGGGCGTCGATCAGCGACAGGTCCTGCGGGGTCGAGACGATCACGGCGCCCTTCAGCGGCACGTTCTGCGCCAGCGTGAGCTGGGCATCGCCGGTGCCCGGCGGCATGTCGACGACGAGCACGTCGAGCGTGCCCCATGCGACGTCGCGCAGCATCTGCGTCACTGCCGACATCACCATCGGACCGCGCCAGATCATCGCGGTCTCTTCCTCCACCAGAAAGCCGATCGACATGATGGCGAGGCCGAAGCGGCGGAGCGGAATCATTTTTCGCTCGCCGTCCAGCTGCGGCTTCTCGTGCAGCCCGGTCAGGCGCGGCACCGACGGGCCGTAGATGTCGGCATCGAGCAGCCCGACCTTGAGGCCGAGATCGCGCAGGCCCAGCGCCAGATTGAGCGCGGTGGTCGACTTGCCGACGCCGCCCTTGCCCGAGGCGACCGCGATCACCGCCGCGACGCCCGGGATCTCGGACTGCCGCGACATCGGCGATTGCGCGCCGCCCTGCGACGGCGGCTTGTGGGCGTGGACCGGCTGCACGCCCGGCGTGCCGCGGCTCGGCTGCGGGGGCGGCGGCGGCGCGGAGCCCGGCTTACGCTCGGCGGTCAGCGCCACCATCGCGGTGGTGACGCCGGGAATGGTACGCACCGCGGCTTCGGCCTCGGCCCGGATCGATTCCCAGGCCCGCGCCTCGGCGGCATCGACGTTGATCGAGAAGAACACCTTGCCGTCGGAGGCGCTGATCGCGCTCAGCACATTGGCATTGGTGAGCGCGACCCCGCGGGGCGACTTGATCTTGGCGAGGCTGTCGAGGACCTGTTGCTGCGTCACGCTCAAAGCGCATCTCCCAGAAGTTCAAGATGCCCCATTAGAGCGGAAACGGCCAAAAGGCTACTGCTTGCCGATATCGTCAGCCATCTCGACGGGCGCGGCCCCCTGCTCCTTCGCCGCCTCGTAATTCAGCTCGATCATGACCCCGTTGGGGTCGTGGACGAAGATCTGCCAGAGGTTGCCGCCGGGCACCTGGCGGGAGTCGAATTTCATGCCCTTGGACGCCAGCCGCTGCTTCATGCCTTCGAAGCCGCGGCTGACGAAGGCGACATGGTGGACAACGCCGGAATCCGGCTTTTGTGGCTCGCTGGTCGGCGAAATATCGACGAGGTGCACCACCGGCTTGCCCTCGCTGTACATCCAGGCCCCCGGGAAGGCGAAGTTCGGCCGGGCGCCTTTTTCCAGGCCCAGCACGTCCTCGTAGAAGCGGACCGTCTCGGCCAGATTCCGGGTCCGGATATTGAAATGATCGAGGACGCCGACGCTCACACCACCCAAACCAGATGCCATGCCTTCGCTCCCTTGTTTTGAAGTCCTTGAGGTCCGCCATCCTAGCACAGGGGGCCGCCAAACGAAGCCGTTGCCCTCTCGCCGCAAGGGTTTATGGTGCGCCCGGCCGCCCCCGGGCGGAACCTCAGGACCCCGGCTGGCGCCCCTCGCCCGGCTGCAACCGTAAAACTCAAGCTACGGACACACACATGGCTAAAGTCGCTTTCCTCGGTCTCGGCGTGATGGGCTTCCCCATGGCCGGACACCTCGTGAAAAAAGGGGGCCATGAGGTCACCGTCTACAACCGCACCGCCGCCAAGGCGAAGGAGTGGGCGGACAAGTTCGGCGGCAAGACCGCGGCGACCCCGAAGGCCGCGGCCGAGGGCCAGGATTTCGTGATGTGCTGCGTCGGCAACGACAACGATTTGCGCGCGGTCACGATCGGCGCTGACGGCGCGTTCGCCGGCATGAAGAAGGGCGCAACCTTCGTCGACCACACCACCGCCTCCGCCGAAGTCGCGCGCGAGCTCGATGCGGCCGCGACCAAGGCCGGCTTCAAGTTCATCGACGCCCCCGTCTCCGGCGGCCAGGCCGGCGCCGAGAACGGCGTGCTGACGGTGATGTGCGGCGGCGCCGAGGGCGCCTATGCCAGCGCCGAGCCGATCATCACAGCCTCCTATGCCCGCATGTGCAAGCTGCTCGGGCCCGCCGGAAGCGGCCAGCTCACCAAGATGGTCAACCAGATCTGCATCGCAGGCCTCGTGCAGGGCCTCTCCGAGGGCATCCACTTCGCCCAGAAGTCGGGCCTCGACGTCGCCGCCGTGATCGAAACCATCTCCAAGGGCGCGGCGCAGTCCTGGCAGATGGAGAACCGCTACAAGACCATGAACGACGGCAAGTACGATTTCGGCTTCGCCGTCGAGTGGATGCGCAAGGACCTCTCGATCTCGCTGGCCGAAGCCCGCCGTAACGGCGCCAACCTGCCTGTCACCGCGCTGGTCGACCAGTTCTACTCCGAGGTCGAGAAGATGGGCGGCAAGCGCTGGGATACGTCGAGCCTGCTCGCGCGCCTCACACGCTGATACCTGACGGACTGAACTCACCTTGCTGATCGCGATCGCCGTCATTTTCGTCGCTGCTTACGCGGCGATCGCGCTCGAGCATCCGATCGGGGTCAACAAGAGCGCGTCCGCGCTGCTAGCCGCGGGCTTGCTCTGGACCGTCTACGCGATCGCAACGGCCGACCACGCCATGGTCGGCCGCGAGCTCGACGAATCCGTCGCCTCCACCGCACAGATCGTGTTCTTCCTGATTGGCGCGATGACCATCGTCGAGGTCGTCGACGCCCATGACGGTTTCGAGGTCATCACTTCCCGCATCAGCACGACCAGCCAGATCCGCCTGATATGGCTGGTCGGCTTCGTCGCGTTCTTCCTCAGCGCGATCCTGGACAATCTGACGACCACCATCGTCATGATCTCGCTGATCCAGCGGCTGATCGCGCGGCGCGAGGATCGCCTGCTGTTCGCCTCCGTCATCGTCATCGCCGCCAATGCCGGCGGCGCGTGGACCGTGATCGGTGACGTCACCACCACCATGTTGTGGATCGGCGGACAGATCTCACCGCTCAAGATCATGGGTGCGGTGTTCCTGCCTTCGCTGGTCAACTTGCTCGTGCCACTGGCCTTCATCAGTCTTGCGCTGAGGGGCAAGACCATCGCGCCGCCGCCGAAGGACAACGAGCTGTTGGCCGTTCGGCGATTTGAGCGCAATTTGATGTTCTGGCTCGGGCTCGGCGTGCTGATCGCGGTGCCCGCCTTCAAGACGATCACCCATCTGCCACCGTTCATGGGCGTGCTCCTCGGGCTCGGCATCGTCTGGCTGGTCGGCGAGATCGTCCATCGCGACAAGGACGAGCACGTCCGCCAGCCCCTCTCGCTGGCGCATGCGCTGACGCAGATCGACATGGGTTCGATCGTCTTCTTCGTCGGCATCTTGCTTGCGGTTGCCAGTCTCGATCATGCCGGCCTCCTGTCGGTGGTGGCCAAATGGCTCGACGCCGTGATCGGCCGCCAGGACATCATCGTCGTCGTGCTGGGCCTGCTCAGCGCCGTCATCGACAACGTGCCGCTGGTCGCCGCGACCATGGGCATGTACGACCTCGGCCACTACCCGACCGACAGCTTCCTCTGGGAGTTCATCGCCTATTGCGCCGGCACCGGCGGCTCGATCCTGATCATCGGCTCGGCCGCGGGCGTCGCCGCCATGGGGCTCGAGCGGATCGAGTTCCTCTGGTACGCCCGCCGCATCGGCGTCCCCGCGCTCGCGGGCTATCTGGCGGGCGCACTGGTCTACGTCGCACAATATGCGGCACTGCACTGAGCAGCCCTGCCCAGCCGAAAATTAACGCGCGGTTAACGTAATTCTTTAGCTCCTTAAGTCACCTCTTAAGGATTTCTTGCCAGAGATAGAGAATGCAGAAGGCCCGCCTCGTGCGGGCAGGAATTGTTGTTGTTCGATGAGTAACCCCGCTGAAAAGCCAGAAGTCGTTCAGCTTCCGGCCGAGCCGGCAAGCGCTCCATCGGCGAGCAGCCGACGGGCTGCGGCGCAGCGGGTGCGCGAGGCGCGCGACAAGTTAACGTCGACCAGCGGAACCCGCCCGGCCTTCGACGCCGAGATGCTGCGCCAATATGCGCAGACACGGCTGTCCGCCTCCTATGTCGTGATGCTGCTGGTGGTCGCGACCGGCGTGCTGTTCGGCCTGTGGATGCAGCCGATCCCGGCTGCGGCCTGGACCGCCGGCATGATCTGCATTCACGCCGCGATGATCCGCAGCTGCAAGCGCTTCCTGACCGAGCCCTCCTCGCCCGCGGCAACGCGGGCCTGGCGGACGCGCTTCGTCGTGCTCGATCTGCTCTATGGCCTGTGCTGGATGGCGATCCTGATCCATCCCGTGCTCGACATGGTCACGGAAACGTTGATGATGTTCCTGATGCTGCTGGTGATCGCGGTATCGAGCATGCTCGCCGCCAATCTGCCGATCGCAGCCCTTGCCGCCACCGCGCCGGTCGCGGTCGCGATGGCGCTGAGCTTTGCGATAACCGGCTCGCTCGACAATTACATCCTGGCCGCGCTCGCGATCGCCGCCGAAGGCTATTTCGTGCTGCTCGCGCATCGCCTGCACTCCTCGACCTTCGCCACGCTCGAGGCCCGCGCCGAGAAGGATGCGCTGATCGGCGAGCTCGAACAGGCCAAGGCCATCTCGGACGAAGCACGCCACCGCGCCGAATCCGCCAACGTCGCCAAATCGCGCTTTCTCGCGCAGATGAGCCACGAGCTGCGCACGCCGCTGAACGCGATCCTCGGCTTCTCCGAGGTGATGAAGAGCGAGATTTTTGGCGCGCATGCGGTGCCGGTCTACAAGGAGTACTCGGCGGACATCCATAATTCCGGCGTGCACCTGCTCAACCTCATCAACGAGATCCTCGACCTGTCGCGGATCGAGGCCGGCCGCTACGAGCTCAACGAGGAAGCGGTGTCGCTGGTCGGCATCGTCGCCGACTGCCATCATCTGATGAAGCTGCGCGCCTCCAGCCGCGGCATCACCATCCACGAAGTGTTCGAGCAGGCGATGCCGCGGCTCTGGGCCGACGAGCGCGCGATCCGTCAGGTCGTGCTCAATCTGCTCTCCAACTCGATCAAGTTCACCCCCCAAGGCGGCGAGATCTGGCTGAAGGCCGGATGGACCGCCTCGGGCGGACAATATCTCTCGGTGAGGGATTCAGGTTCCGGAATCCCTGAGGACGAGATTCCGGTCGTGCTCGCCTCGTTCGGCCAGGGCTCCAACTCGATCAAATCGGCCGAACAGGGCGCGGGCCTCGGCCTGCCGATCGCGAAGAACCTGATCGACCTGCATGGCGGCACGTTCACGCTGAAATCGAAGCTGCGCATCGGCACAGAGGTGATCGTCACCTTCCCGCCGGAGCGCGTGATGAGCGCGCTGGCGCCGATGTCGGACGATTCCCCGCCGCTGCAGCCCGAGGGTTCCGTGATGCCCGACGAGAAGCGCCGGCCGCGCCACAAGCCGATCATGAGCGCAGGTACCGGTTCTTAACGAGATGCTTGCAGAGATGCCCGACGATCCCTCACTATGTCCACATGAGCAAAGAAACGCCGTGCGTCGCCGTCTGCATGATCGATCCCAAGACCAGGCTGTGCTTCGGCTGCGGCCGCACCTTGCCCGAGATCGCGCGCTGGCACGCCATGGAGAGCGCGGAACGGCTGTCGGTCATGGCACTGCTGCCGGCGCGCATGGCGGACGCTGGCTTGCAGCCGATCGCGGGAACGCCGAAGCGCGCCTGACGGATTTCTGCGGAGGCGCGCAATGATCCGTTTCCTGCTCGTCCTCATCATGCTCGCCGGCACGGCCGGCGCCGTCGTCGCCTATGGCGATCCCGACCAGCTCGTGCGCGCCAGCAACAAGGTCTCGCACATCTTCCGCGGTCCGCCTGCAACGCCCGCCCCCGCCGTCCAGATCCAGCGCGGCCAGGGCGGCGAATTCGCTTTGCGCGCGAAGATCAACGGCGTCGCCGCGCCCATGGTGATCGATACCGGCGCGACCTCGGTGGTGCTGACCTGGGAAACCGCGAAGGCGATCGGACTGCCGCTCGAAATGCTCGAATACAACGTCGACCTCGAAACCGCCGGCGGCCACACCAAAGCCGCGCGCCTCACCCTCGACCGTCTCTCCGTCGGCCACCTCGTCGAGAAATCGGTGCCGGCCCTCGTCGTGCAGCGCGGGCAGATGAAGACCAACCTGCTCGGCATGAGTTTTCTCGACCGCCTGGAGAGCTGGGGCGTGCGCGCCGACAAGCTGATGCTCACCGGCTATCCGGAGATGCAGAGCAGCCATCGTCGCCCGCGCACGGCGGTCGACTAGATCGGCTGTGACGCACGACGATCCGCCGGACTGGAACGCGCCGAAATTCCACACCTTCCGCGTCCGCGTGAACTATCATTTCGACCTGTTCCGCTGAGGCGGATCGACCAAGAGCCGGATTTCGCGATCCGGCTCTTCATCTGACTGCGGCTAGGCGGCCACTTCCGGCAGCGCACGCGCACCGACGCGCGCGATCGCATCACCCAACACCCCGACCCCGGCGCCCGGTTTGACGCCCTGCTCGGCAAGATGGCGGCGGAAGGCACGTGCGCCGGGCACGGCGTGGAATGCGCCGACGAAATGCCGTGTCATCGAATGCAGCCGCGTGCCGCGCGCAAGCTGCGCCTCGATATAGGGCATCATCGCCTCGAACGCCTCTTGCATGGTCGCGTGCGGCGGCGCCTGGCCGAAGATGTCCTGATCGACCGAGAGTAGCCGCCACGGCTCCTGATAGGCGGCACGGCCGAGCATCACGCCGTCGACGTGTTCGAGATGCGCTTTGGCTTCGTCGATGCTCACGACGCCGCCATTGATGATGACGGGCACATCGGGCATCGCGCGCTTGAGGCGATAGACGCGATCGTAGTCGAGCGGCGGGATGTCGCGGTTCTCTTTCGGCGACAGGCCGTTGAGCCAGGCCTTTCGCGCGTGCACGATCAGCGCATCGCAGCCCGCGGCGACCACGGCGCGCGCGAGCGTATCGAGCGCGACTTCCGGATCCTGCTCGTCGATGCCGATGCGGCACTTCACGGTGACGGGCACGGCAACCGCGCCCTTCATCGCCGCGACGCAGCGCGCCACGAGCTCCGGCTCCGCCATCAGGCACGCACCGAAGCGGCCATCCTTCACGCGGTCCGACGGACAACCGACATTGAGATTGATCTCGTCATAGCCGAATTCCTCGCCGATCCGCGCCGCCTGCGCGAGCTCGCGTGGATCCGACCCGCCAAGCTGAAGCGCCACCGGATGCTCGACCGCGTCGAACCCAAGCAGCCGTTCCCAATCGCCATGAATGATAGCGCCGGTGGTCAGCATCTCGGTATAGAGCAGCGCCCGCCGCGTGAGGTGACGGTGGAACACCCGGCAATGCCGGTCAGTCCAGTCCATCATGGGCGCCGTAGAAAATTTTCGATCTAAGCCATTCATTTTACTGAGATATTTCGCATCGTGTCGGTCCTATGTGCAATTGGACCGATTGAGAAATCCGGTTTGACGAGGCTTCCGCTGCCAGCCTCTTCTAGGGCCATATATGCATAAATTGGAAGTGAAAATCACATCTTCGGATTATCGGTGCACACGCCACGGAAACGAGAGCAAACCGTGTACAGGCCCGCCAACTCGCCCGATGCAGCCTTCATCCTTCTCGGTATGCTCGTCAACGTTCTCGTCGGGACGAGCAATCGCATCGAAGGCTATGTTACTGGCTTGCTCCGTCTCACCTGAGACGGAGCCACCTTCCGCAGATTCCAGCATGCAATTCGATGGTGGCAAAATTCATTTTTCGATTGCCAGCATTGGTCCCGTTCTACAGCGCGCGAGATTTTGCAGAATGTCTTTTCAAATCAGCGATACACCACGAGAGCTGACGAGCTCGGGAGGATGATTTCGACGCCGTGCTCGAATTAGCGTACGACCAACGGCGTAAATCGACGGATGTTCGAGGCATAAGACGATCTCGAGCGAGCGCGTTCGCGCTGCCTCACGAATATTCGATGATCGAAACCAGCTTCTTGCCGTTCGGGCTGGTCCAATCGAGCGCCAGCTCGGAGACGATCTGTGGAACGGTTACGATAGCCGCGCCCGCCTTGTGCATGCGCTGCAGTGCCAGATCATGACCGAGCTGTGAAAACGAAGCCGAGGCGTCAGCCGCTACCTGAACCTCATAGCCCTCCTCCAGCATTTGCAGCACTGGAAAAGTGATACAAATTTCGGTGGTGATACCGGCCACGAAAAGCTTCTTGCGACCGGTTGCCTTGACAGCCTTGTTGAAGCCTTCGTGGTGCATCGCGTTGACGATGCCCGGCCGCCTGATCCTTGCAGCAAACGCCTGAGGCAGGATTTGTTCGAGCTCCGAGATGAGCGGGCCGGTGAAATTGACCTGATCCTCCATGCTCGAGGTCAACACCACTGGCATTTCCAGGGCCTTCGCGATTTGTGCGAGCCTGAGCGCGTTTTTCCTGACGATATTGATATCGAGAGAGTGCGTCCACGACATCGTACCAACCTGGTGGTCGATCAGCACCATCGCGGCATTCTCGGGGGTAAAGGCGTTCTTGTGCATGTCAAAACCCTTAGAGTGGACATTTTCGTAGCGGCGGAGCGCCCAAGCCTCAAACAAGCTGCTCGCGCGCAGCGAAAGCTAGTGAGTGGACGACTCGTCCAAAAGGCGGATAAATAGCAACACATCGTCCGCTTTTTATGGACGCCCCCCTCGGATTTTCTCCTGCGCAATATTGCCGGAGATATGCGGAAGCTTCCCTGTCACGCGGCCGTTACGCCCACTGCAAGGAACGCTTACAACTGCAGCTGCTGGCGCTACGTCTTCACCATCACTGCTGTCTCCCTCCGTCACGCGCAGGATCCTTCGGGAGCCCGTCCGCGTTCGCGCGTAGCATCCACTTGCAATGTCGTATCCTAGAACGGCTCGACGGGAATGGTGAAGACGTAACCAACGCCGCGCTCGGCCTGGATGATGCGCGGCGCACTCGGGTCGGTCTCCAGCTTCCGCCGCAATCGCAGCACTTGAACGTCGACGCTCCGGTCAAAGATATCTTCGTGGACGCGGGTCGCCTGAAGCAGGTGCTCGCGCGTCAGCGGGCGTAGCGGCGCTTCAAGAAAAGCCAGCAACAAGGCGTATTCGCCCTTGCTCAGGGGGACCTGCGAGTTGTTGACGTCTATCAGACTGCGGCCGCGACGTTCGAGTTTCCAGCCGTTGAAGCGATAGCCGCCGCGTTCTGGTTCACGGGCACGCGCGGCCCGCCCCATCTCCTGACGTCGCAACACGGCGCGGACTCGCGCCAGGAGCTCTCTCAAGCTGAATGGCTTGATGATGTAGTCGTCGGCGCCGAGCTCGAGCCCAACGATGCGGTCGCTCTCGTCGAGCCGGTGCCCGGTCGTGATGATGACAGGCACATCGGAATGTGCGCGAATTTCCCGCAGCATATCCAATCCATCGTCCTGACCTAGACGAAGGTCGAGAATGATCAGACCAGGCTGCGTTCGCTCAAGATGAAGGTGCAGCTCGGCCCGGCTGGATGCGGCCCTGCTCGGCACACTGTGTTCTTCCAGATATCCGATCACCATCTGCCGCAAAGCGGCATCATCATCGACGACAATGATATGGCTGACGTCTGCCAACATATTTGATCTCTCAAACTTGCCGTAGCAGCAATCCCGGTTGCTGCGTTGGGACAGGAAATGCTGCTTGATCCGGCTGAAACTTGAATTAGCCCCGGTCTGCCCCCGGCGATCTTGCCCGCACCGTGCCGCGCGCGAGGCATGGGCCGCCTTTGCCTACCCTACCCGCCCTGCAACAATGACAGGCAGATCAGGATTCACCGTGTGCGTCCGCCGGCGCCCGCGCCGCCTTGAAGCCGGCGACGAACCGCGCCAGCGTGTCCGACGTCCTCCCGCGGGGCAGCATCACCTCGATCAGCGCGAAGCGGCCGTGGTTCTGTACCCGCCCGCTCCAACGCGGCCGCGAGCTCGCGCCGCGTCGTCACCCGCTCGCCGGTGCCGCCGAGCACCGGCGCGATCTTGGCGAAATGCCCGTCGTCGAGATCGTTGAACGCGGAGAAATCGCCCGGGATGCCGAAAATCTCGCGCGCCGTGCTTCTTCAGGCCCTCGAGCAATGCGGTCGCGAGCGTGGTCATGCTTCGCGCGCCCGAGCTTCGGCAACGATCGGCAGCGGGATCGCGGACCGGAACACATTGTCCGGGTCATAAAGACGCTTGGCCCTGAGCAGTCGATCAGCGTTCTGGCCAAAGCTCGCTGCAGCGCGCTCGACCTCACCCTCGCCCAGCATGTTTGGGTATCCGCCAGGAAGCGCGATATTCGTAAACGCCTCGCGGGCCTCACGTACCCATTGTCGATGCCGCCGTTCTTCCGTCCGCGATCCGTCGTCAAATGACGCAAGGATTTCGATGGACACATGGTCCCGACGCAAGCCAAACGCAGTCGTTTCCAATGGGACCTGCGAGGCTGCTCCCTTGAACTCATGGGTGATCATGGAACAGCCGGCCGATGGCGCATTCGCCATTGCTTTCAAAAGCATGTCGATGCCAGCCTCGTCGAGCACGGGGAGCAGGCACGTTTCCATAAACACACGCTGCCCATTCGCGATGGCCGGATCAAACAGCGACACGGAAGCGCCGTAGCGAACCGTTCCCACAGTATTGGAGAGCGCCGTCCCAAGCTCAAGGAATGGCGCTAGATGGGTGTCGGCCTCGTCGGACGAACCACTCCAGGTCGGCACAATCATGATGACCGGCGTGCCATCAGGCCCCGCCCCCGCGACGACCTGCACCGTCAGTTCGTCCGGCGCGAACCGCGCCGTGTCGGCGCAGCGTCGAAGTACGTCCCGGGCTTCCGCGAACGGATAGACCAGCGCACCGGACACGACATAGGGCAGTTCGTGCAGTCGAATCCGCATAGCCGTGACCACGCCAAAATTGCCGCCGCCGCCGCGCAATGCCCAGAACAGATCTTCGTTGCGCCCGCGCTCCGCGATCACCAGCCGGCCGTCCGACAGGACGACGTCGGCCGCTATCAGATTGTCGAGCGCGAGCCCAAAACGTCCGTTCAGCGGACCGTAGCCGCCCCCCAGTGTAAGCCCAGCCATGCCGACCGTACTGCACGAGCCTGTCACTGCGGCGAGCCCGAGTGGATCGGTCGCCGCGAGCAGATCGGAGGCACGGCTCCCGCCGGAGACCCAGGCAATGTCGGCCTCAACGACCACATCCCGCATACCACCAAGGTCAAGCACGAGTCCATCGCACAACGCGCGACCGGCCCAATCATGGCCGCCGCCTCGCACGGACAGCGGAAGGTCTGCAGAACGCGCGGCCGCAACGGCAAACTGGATGTCCTGCGGCGCCCGACAATGGACGATGGCACGAGGCTGGCGTCCGACCGGCTTCGCCCAGATGGCGCAGGCGGCCTTATAGTCTTCATCGCCTTGTGTTGAGATCCGACCTTCGATCTGGCCACTGAGCCTACGGAGGGCACCATCAATATCCCGAGTCTTTTCCAGCATACCGGCCGTCCTGACGGTTGTTCGTGAAGACTTCCCCAACAACAGGCGTGAAGCTTGGCTGCCAAGCCGTACCAAAGCCATTTCAAGTGCGGTCCAATTCGTTACAGATGTTACGGATTGTAGCGTCAGCGCCAGCCTTGTAGTGTCTTGCCGCCATATGCTCACAATTCGCGCGCCCGGTCGGTCCCCGATCTCGCCGCGGAGAAGGCCGGCTGCACCGGCGATACAGCGACAATTGTCCGGTTTTGTCGGATACAGCGTATGTCTGCAGGGCACTACTTGGACTGTCCGCCCTTCCTTAGGCTTATGACTCTTCCGCAGCGAAGTGCTCACGACTCAAAGGAAAGACAATGCCGACTAGTTTACTCCAGCATGTCTCACCCGAGGACGCAGCGCTCGTTATTGATTTCCAGCCGCAGATGTTCATGGGCGTTGAGAGCCGCCTGAAACTCAGAAGCAATCTGCAGATCATCGCCAGGGCTGCGAAGCTCTTCAAGTTTCCGACCTTGCTGACGACCGCAACCGCGAACGCCTCTGCCGGCCCCTTCGTGCCCGAGGTCGCCAAGGATGTCTTCTCCAATGATCCGATCCAGGGTCGCACGTCGATCAATGCCTGGCTCGATTCCGGCTTCGTCTCCGCCGTGGAGGCAACCCGACGGAAAGCGGCTGGTCATCACCGAAGGCATGATGGACATCCTCAAGGAGCACACCGCCTTCCGCATCAATGTCTACTTCTCGAAGTGGACGGTCGGCGAAGAGGTCACGCGGAAGTAACAGCTCGACTAAAAGGGGCTCGTGTTGGGATGAATCAAAGGGAGGTGTAGTTGCTCAAGAACTCACACGGAACGGCATGAAACCCGCCAACCTTCGTATCGATGTCATCACGACGTTTATCGCAATCGTCGAAGCGGGAAGCATGAGAGAAGCCGGTCGGCGTCTTGGCATCTCCAAGTCTGTCGTCAGTCAACGCCTCAGCGCGCTGGAGGCAGCCCTGAATGTCCGGCTGCTGAGCCGGTCGACGCGGCAGCAGGCCCTCACCGAGAGCGGTAAATATTTTTTTGAGCGTTGCCAGAAAATCGCCGAGGATTTCCAGCTCGCAGCCGAAGAGGTGAGCGATCGGCAGGACGAGTTCTCCGGCACGATCCGCATCGCCGCCCCGATGAGTTTTGCTGTACTACATCTGACGGACGTGTTTTCGACGTTCTTACAGACCCATCCCTTGATCGATCTCCAGATCGAATTCGACGACCGCATGCATGATCTGGTCGGCGACTCCTTCGACATGGCGGTCCGAATTGGAAGGCTGAAGAATTCCGCGCTGATTGTGCGCCGGTTCGGGCTGAGCAATCGGGTCGTGGTCTGCTCGCCGCGCTACATTGCCGAGAACGGAAAACCCCACTCGATCGAGAGTCTCGAGAACCACTACGCCGTCAGCTATGCCAATCTCACAGCTCAGTCGGAATGGATCTTCCGCCGGGGCGACGAGATCAAGAGCGTGACGCCAAAGAGCCGCATGAGGGTCAATAGCGGTGATATCCAGCTCGCGGCTGTGAAGGACGGCGTTGCGATTGCAGCGCTGCCCCTCTTCATCGTTCACAAGGCGATCGAGGCGCGAGAGGTCCAGATCGTCGATCTCGATTGGCAGTTGGTGCCAGACGACCTTTGCATCGTTTATCCGCAGAACCGTTTTCTGGCACGGAAAGTAAGAGCGCTGTCCGCTGCCATCATCGCCCACATCGGAAGTCCGCCTCGCTGGGAGAGCCGGCTTAGCGCAGAACAACAGGAGAAGCTAAAATCATGAATCAGATGATCATCAACGGCGTCAACAGCCAGACCTTCGTCTGCTCGGATCTCCAAAGAGTCGAGCATTTTTATACGCTCATACTCGGTCTTCGCGTTGTCAAGCGCACTGTCAGCCATCTCGATGGACGATTGCCAGTGATCACCTTCGGCTTCAACAGCCTCGCGGAGGAGCCACGATCGCAAACCATAGCCTATCTCGAATGGAATCCGATCTTCTACATGATGCCGAAGGAAGGATTTACCGATCCCTCCCTCGTGGCAGATGCTGTTTCAAACCCGCGCGCAGGTGATCCCAAGGGGCGCTGGGGCGCCGGCACCAACCATCATCTTGCCCTTCACGTCCCTAATCGAAACGGACTTTTGAAGTGGAAACGGCGGCTTACGGACTTTGGCATTCATGTCACTGGCCCATATAACCGACACTACTTCCATGCGATCTATTTTCCCGACCCGGACGGCGCGATCATCGAAATCGCAACGTCGGAACCCGGCTTCGGTCATGACGAAGTTGTTCTGGGATCGGAATTCAAGCATCAGCCTGCGGAAAATCTGGTCGGCGGCCGGAGCGAATTGTCCATCGCGTCAGAAACCTGGCCGGCGCCGATGCCCGTTATCGGCGATGATTACGCGTTGCGTGGCTTCCACCATATCACGTCAATTTCCAGCAACGCAGAGCGCACGGAGAAGTTTTTCGTCGAAACAGTTGGACTGCATCTGATCAAGAGGACCGACTACCTCGACGAGAAGGGTGGAACGCATTACTACTATGCCTGCGATCAAGACCTTTCTCCCGGCTCGGTGATCACATTCTTCGGCCTGCCCAACTATGCTCCGGGACGGCTCGGAACCGGTCTTTCCCATCATTTCACGTTGGAGGTCGAAAACGAACCGGCGCTTGCCGATCAACGCATACGCCTGAAGCGCGCCGGCGTCGAGGTTTCCGGCATTCAGGACGCAATCTATTCGAAGCTCTTCCATTTTCGTGATCCCGACGGCCATATCTGTGCCGTCTCGACGCCCAGCGACTTTACCGTAGACGAGGATAGGGAAGATCTCGGTCAATCTCTCTGTTTGCCAGAGTCACTTGAACCGCGCCGCGCCGAAATTGAACGGCACCTTGCGCTTCGACCAGCACCGACGCCGATCCTCGCTGAGTGAGAGTCGTTGGGGCGCGGTGCTGCCGCGCCCCAACGAAAGGAGGTCACTTCCAGGCCCCGCCTCCATTTCCGGCGAAGCGTTCATGCAGTCGGAAATCAACCAGCGCACCGATGTAATCGTATGCACTGCCAACGGAAAGGTCGTAGTCGGCCCCCTTAAAGCGCCCATTTGGCAAATCAATACGAATTGATTTCACGGACCGGCCTTTTCGCATCAGCGCTGCAACCAACTTTTGTGGTGGCGCGGCCACTTACTTGATCCGCGAACTAGCGTCGCAAAACGCGTATTCGATATGGCGCATCCCAAAGCGATCCGGGAGCGTCGGAGAAATAGAATGGACGAATGTATCGATAGAACAACCGCTCTTTTCGCCGGCGCGGCAGATGGACCGCCTGGACTAACAGACACACCCCGCAAAGAGCACCCGACGTTCACATGCCTCCTCGTCGAGGACGATGACGCCCTCCGCCTCCTGGTAGCGAATTATCTGGAGGAAAATGACGTCCGCGTGATCTGCGCATCCCGGCTGTGCGACGTGGCACCGCTGCTTGCGCGCAACCAACCCGACCTGATCGTGCTCGATTTGCGGCTCGGGCGAGAAGATGGCCTCGATCTGCTTCGTGAACTCCGCGCGCGATCCGATATACCCGTCATCATCACGACCGGGCACCGGCCCGACGAGATCGACCGTATCGTCGGGTTGGAGCTCGGAGCTGACGACTACATCACCAAGCCATTTAGCTTGAGGGAATTGTTGGCCCGCATCCGCACCATCTTGCGACGCCGAGACGCGGAACCGACCAAACGGCGGCGCGAGAGCGAGAGAGGCAGCCTTCGCTTTGGGGGATGGCGCCTCGAGCGGCGGACGCGCCGCCTCACCAATCCGCGAGGCGAACCGGTCGCCCTTACCAAGGGGCAATATGCGCTATTGACAGCATTCCTCGATGCACCACAACGGCCGCTGTCCCGCGAATACCTGCTGCAAGCGACGCGCGTCCACGAAGACGTATTCGACCGCAGCATCGACATGCAAGTCATGCGCTTGCGCCGCAAGCTCGAGGACAGCGGGGGTAGCCCCTCGATCATCCGTGCCGAACGCGGCGTAGGCTACGTTTTCACGCTTCCTGTGGCGACTTCATGATACCGAGGCTCAGGCTTTCCAGCCCATTGCCTGATGACGGGCTGAAATTGATACGATGAAACTCCGGCAATTTGCTTTCAAGGTCGAACGAAAATGCAGCAAGTACAGTTGCCCCAGCTTCATCGGTCGGCTGACGAGGACCCTGCACAGCGCAGGACTTCCTGGAGGCTCCGCGCCAGGTCTACAGAGCGGAAAGGTTTGCGTATGATCGAAAACTCATCCACCGCATCATGTCGTTGCAACACATCTCTCGCGTAACCCGACGTGAGCAGTATCTTGATGCCTTTCCGCAGTCGCCTCGCTTCGCGAGCAAGCTCAACTCCGCTCATACCTTTTTGCATCACGATATCGCTGAACAAAAGTTCAAATTCCTGGTCACTCTGAAGGATCCGAAGCGCCTCCGCGCCGCTCCGGGCACAAGAAACCTGATAGCCATGTACGGTCAGCATTTCCGACGTGACTTCCAGAATATCGTCGTTGTCATCGACCAACAGGATTCGCTCCGAGCCGGTTGCCATAGGCTGAGCCTGTCGGGTTTCTTCCTCCGGTTCAAGTTTCTGCGTGGCCTTAGGCAGATACAGAGCAATCGTGGTTCCCGCTCCAAGTGCACTTTCAATGGTAATGTGCCCTCCGGACTGTCGGACAAAGCCATAGACCATGCTGAGGCCAAGCCCGGTCCCCTTGCCGACCTCCTTGGTCGTGAAGAAGGGCTCAAACACCCGATCCAGCACTTCAGGAGACATCCCGCACCCGGTGTCTGTGACGGACAGCCTGACGTAGGCCCCCGCCAAACACCCCGCAGTGGCGCCCTCTTCCGCCACAATGTTCCGCGTTTCGATCTGGAGCACACCGCCATCCGGCATGGCATCGCGTGCGTTCAGTACCAGGTTGAGGAGAGCGGTTTCCAGCAGCGACGGATCAACCTGGCACATCCATAATTGATCATCGGTCCGCAGCTTGACCTCGCATGCCGCCCCGACGGCCTGCCGAACGAGCCCCTGAAACGCGGAAATGAGCTGGTTGGCGTTGACCACCTTTGGGTTCAATGTTTGCCGCCGTGAAAACGCCAGAAGCTGCGCTGTCAGTTCTGTCCCCCGGTCAATGGCACGCCGCGCGGCCGCGGCGAACTTGCGAACTTTGCCGACATCCGTGGCCGTCTCGACGAGTTCGAGATTCCCGGAGACCACCGTGAGCAGGTTGTTGAAGTCGTGCGCAACTCCGCCAGTAAGCTGACCTACGGACTCCATCTTGTGGCTCTGGTGCAACTGCTCCTCGGCCAGGCGGCGCGCCTCCAGGGCATGCTTGTGTTCGGTGATATCGCGGAGAAAAATTGCGATGCCCTGGCTGGAAGGAAACGCATTGATTGCGTACCAGATATTCCGGCGCGGGCAGTACACTTCGGCGAATGCCGGATGATCCTCCGGCACTGTCTCCCGAATTTGGTGCAAGATTTCCCTGTCACGGTCGGCTCGAAACGCCTCGAACAGAGTCATGCCGATGATATCGCGGCCCTCGGCGACCTGTGCCCAGGCCGGCCCGTTGATATAGCTGACGCGCCAGTCCCGATCGATGATGACTACGCTGTCGTTTGTGCTTTCAAAGATCGTAGTGATCCGGGCGGCCGCCTCCTCGGCTATCTCCTTTGCCTTGGACAATTCCTGCTCACGGTGCTCCAACGCGTCCGCCATGGTGTTGAACGCGTCGGCCACCCGCGCGATTTCTGCATTTCCGCTGATGTCTACGCGGCGGGAAAATTCACCGAGCCGCCATTGGTTCGCGGCATCGACCAGCTGCCCAAGCGGGCGATGGATGAACTGCCGGGCCCCCAACGACACCAGTGCTAACACCAGCGCGGTACTCAAGAGGATCAGGAATGTGTCGCGCAGCGTTTCACGTTGAATCTCGGCGAACGCCTGCGCCTTGTCGAGGCCGAAGCTGACGACAAGCCCGCCGGAGTCGTCCTGGAGGGCGGAGTAGCCTT
Source organism: Bradyrhizobium sp. 18BD (assembly GCF_054185225.1). Classification (NCBI taxonomy): domain Bacteria; kingdom Pseudomonadati; phylum Pseudomonadota; class Alphaproteobacteria; order Hyphomicrobiales; family Nitrobacteraceae; genus Bradyrhizobium; species Bradyrhizobium sp. 18BD. Next base: position 109,975 of record NZ_JAVAYL010000016.1, read on the forward strand.
CGATCCGCTCGACGCCGTCGACATCGACGATATCGACCGCGCCGCGGTCGTCCACCGTCGAATGTTTGTCACCGGGCATCTTTGTACCGGCAAACCGGTCGTTGTCGGGATAGCGGGCAAGATAGGTTCCGTTGCGGTCCGTGACGGCGAGCGCGACTCCTTTCGAAGCTCCCTTTTGGGCGATGTCGTCGGCGAGCCACTCCAGGCCCAGACTCGCAGCGACAACGCCGCCCATACTCCCATTGTCGTCGTAGAACGGCAGTGCAAACAGTATGACCTTCCGGCCTGACGCCAGACCTATCGAGAATTCTCCGACCGCGAATGCACCGGTCGCGAGCGCTCTCGCGAAGTAGGCGCGCTTGGAAACGTCAATCTGCTTTTGATCGCCGGTGTGGCAAAAACTCACGCCGTTCAAGTCGGTCGCGAAGAAGGTAATGAAAGCGGGAAACCGCTCCTTCACCGCAGCGAGGTAAGTCGTGCATCCCAGGCTATCCCTCGACTTGATCTGTGGGAGTTCCGACAGCGCGACCAGGACCTGACGAATTCCCTGGACGATTTGTTGCTGGTCTGCCGCCGCGAGCTTGGCCAGGCTCAGCGCATGGTCCTGCACTTCGAGTTGGCGCGCGCGCCGACGATCGAATTCGTTGTACGCTTGGAGCGCGATCGCCGGCAAAAGCGCGACAGCCACCAGCACGAATAGCCTTGACAGGAGAGTCACTTGCGATCTGGCCCCAACCTTAGAATATTCGTTCGCCGAAGACGATTGCGCCTCTGTTTAAGACGGTTTTTTCAGAGGAGTGCTGGTTGCCGCCCTGATGGCGATATCCGATCCTCCTCACGCAAGGCTACCGGAGTACGATCGCACTGGGAGCGTCTTGGGGCCTCCGACCACGAGGAGGCGGAGCGTTTCGGTTCGCCGGCGAGCTCCAGAGTGTCGAGCCGGGGATCAACTCGTCCAACGGGATGCGCATCTCCAGCCGAGCGAGATGCGGTCCAAGACAGGCATGGGCCCCCACACCGAACGCGATATGCGGGAACCCATCGCGATCGACCCGAAAGCGCTCCGGTTTGTCAAACACGCTCTCGTCGTTGTTGGCCGAAAGATATGACAGCATCAACCAGTCGCCCTCGCGAATAAGCCGACCTCCCAGCTCGGCATCTTCAGTCGCCGATCGCATGAAATGGCTGACTGGGTTAGTCCGAACACTCCGTCGCGGCAGCCGCCATCCTCGCCGAAGTGCGCAGGTATGAGGCGACAAGCCGGTCACAGCATGGTTTCAGCCCGGACAAAGCTCGTTACAACTGTGATTTGGGGATTTTGATCGTTCGCCGGAAACGATCGGCGCGCAGTTCTTCCTGCCACTCGGCGAGCGCCTGCGCCCAATGAACAACGCTCCCAAATTAACCGACTCGTCGCACGTCGTGCGACGTACGACCATAAAAAGCGTCGCACGAGACCCGGTTTGTTCCGTTGAAGAATTTAAAGCAGCCCTCGCGGGGCCAATCTCTTAAGGGTGGTGGGCGCACCAGGGCTCGAACCTGGGACCCGCTGATTAAGAAGCGCATGATTCCATTGCAAAATCAACGACCATTCCGACAAACGTGTCGTTGATCCCGCTTTGGACCAGCAGTTGGATTTCCTTTTGTCGGAATGGCTCGGCACCGAGCAAGAGCCGCTCGCACCAGCCTGCAAGGTAAGGCGGCGGGAGTTCGAGACAGGCAACGCGACCGCCCCCCCACAGCAGTGGCGGTCCTTGCAAATGATCCGCAACACATTCTAGAAATAGTGGATCAACAATCTTCTCAGGTAGTCGCTCGCCATATTCAAGGACCATGCGGAGTAAGGGGTATTACAGCCTTGTTCGAACTCTTCTGAAGGAGAACATCCGTCAGGGCCGGATTCCACATGGAACACGTCTCTATACGGCCGCCGTCGCAGACCGGCTGTCACTGAGCCCCCCGCCCGTCCGCCGGGCACTCGACCAGCTCATGGAAGAAGGTGTCCTAATCCTCCATCCCCAGCACGGCTATGTTGTGGGCAGCAATGTCCAGGAGGCTGGACAGCCAGGGCGCGAAAACCTGCATCTGCTGGACCTCGATCTGTCGCTGCTCGAGGGCGGCAAATCGACGCCACTGGCGCCTCGTTGGGAAACGATCCTCGAAGAGGTCAAACGGGGCGTCCTGCGCGCGATTCCGTTCGGTACCTTCCAGATTTCCGAGACCGGAATCTGCGACCATTTTGGAGTCAGCCGCACCGTATCCCGCGAGGTGCTTGCGCGGCTAGATACACAGGGGCACGTCGAGAAGAGCCGCAGCTCCCACTGGATCGTCGGCCCGCTCTCGGCCCGGGCGCTCGACGAAACGCACGAAATGCGCCGCCTTCTCGAGCCGCAAGCGCTGATGGATGCGGCACCGCGCGCCGACCAGAAGCGTCTGCTGGCCATGCGGCGCGAGATCGAGACGTTGCGCAGGAGAGACGACGTCCTGACAATCGAAGAGATCGCCGCCGCCGAAGCCGCGTTGCACCGCGAACTCCCGGGCGGATGCCGTAACCGCCGCATGGTCGCCAACGTCTTGAACTTGCAGATTGCGCCGGTTGTCGATGATCTGTTCCGTGAGCATATCGGCGTGCAGGACGAATCCGCCCTGCTCGACGAGCATGACATTGTCCTTGCACATCTCACCCGCAGGGATCCCGAAGGCGCCGGACAGGCATTGAGGCGTCATCTCGACCTTCAGCACCAGCGCACGCGGGCAAGACTCAAGGTCCTATCGATCTTCGACGCACCGAACGATCTGCCGTATCTCACGCGAATTCACTGATATGAGCCGCCCGCGCCTCCGTGTCATCGCTCGCCGGGAATTCGTGCCCGAGCCGCTGAAGGTCGAGGCTATGCGCGCGCTCGACATCGACATCATCTTCGACGTCGTCGATACGCTGGATGGACTGCGCCGCGTGGTCACGGCGCCCGAGACTTTCGACGTCTATCACCAATGGCACACGGTCGACCTCATCTGGACGTCCAGGGCGATCCAGCCGATCGCGCTCGATCGCCTGAGCTGCGCCGCCGCCCTGCGCGCCATCTCGCGGCCTCCGCTTGATGCGTTGTCGCCTCCCACCGTCACGCGTAAACTGTTCCTCCAGGCGGACGGCGAGCTCGAAGCCGCACCGAGCGGTCACGTGTCGATGTTGCCGGTTCTCCGCGGCGTCGATTGCTTCGCCTATCAGCCGGCAGTCCGCGACCTGATCGGCCCGGATGCCCGTGAAAGCTGGGGCTGGTTGTTTGACGATCGGTTGCGGGGCCATGTCGGGTTGCTGTCAGATCCCGTTCTCGGAATGATCGAGGCGGCTCTGGCGACGGAAGCTTCCCGGAATATCAGCTTCGACGACATCGGCAATCTCTCCATCGAGGACATCGATCTGGTTGCCGATACGCTGATCCAGCTCAAGAAGCTCGGCCATTTCCGCGGTGTCTGGTCAAATTATGAGGAGGCCGCGCGTCTCATGCAGCGCGGCGCGCTGGTGCAGAGCATGTTTACGCCGGGTGCGACGCGTCTGCGCCGGGAAAACTTGCCCGTGACCATTGCCAATCCCATCGAGGGGGGCCGCGGCTGGCATTCCGATCTCTGCATCTCGTCGGCGACGCACGGGAAGGCGCTCGATGCAGCCTACGCCTATCTGAACTGGTGGGCCGAGGGCTGGCCGAGTGCGTGCCTCTCGCGTCAAGGCTATTACGCCTTCTTCCCCGAACGCGCGCGCAGCTATCTGGAGCAGGACGAGTGGGACTATTGGTATGATGGCCTGCCCGCCGCACGTGCCCTGCCCGATCCTTTCGGCGAGCCCGCGATTCCCGCCGGGCACGTGCGCGAGGGTGGCTCTTATGCGACTCGCATGGGGCGCGTGCGCGTGTGGAACACATTCATGGACGAGCACACCTATCTGGTCCGCCGTTGGCGGGAATTCCTCGAAGCGTGAGGATCTCCGGCAGCGGCCTGCCGATCACTGGCGGCTCAGCCGTTCGGCGCGTGTCGCGGCGAGATCAACGCCTGTTTCGTTCACAACGACCCCATAGTCCCCAAGTGCGGTGTCGGGACCGAAATAGCCTTCGCGCACGTCGTGCAGCACAGCTTCCGGATCACGCTCCAGCGGATTGCCATAGCCTCCGCCGCAGGGCCCAAGGCAAATCAGACGGTCACCCGGCCTCGCCTTGAGATAGGAGACCTTCGAGACAAGATCCTTCGTGACTTGATTGTCTGAAACGAGCGTGATCGATGCGGTCCTGCCATCGTGGCCGCCGTCATAGCCCCATGGCCGGTATTTGTGGCCATCGCCCTCGATCGAGAAGCCGCCGTCCTTGAGAAAGGCGAATTCGCGCACGCTTCCGATGCCGCCACGCCAGCGGCCCGCCGGCACAGCCCCTTCGCGCAATTCGTAGCGGTTGACGCGCAGCGGCAGGTGCATCTCGATGTCTTCGATCGGGTTGTTCCTCGTGTTGGCATAAAGTGTGTCGACCGCATCCATGCCGTCAAGTCCGGCGCGGCCGCCATAGCTGCCTTCGAGGATCTCCATGTGAACCCAGTGCCGTCCATCCTTGAAGCCCGAGAACGAGGCGATGCGGAGATTGCCGATACCTGCCGATACCTTGGTCGGCACCACATGCGCCAACGCCTTCATCAGCGTATCGGCGAGCTGATTGCCGGGACAGAAGCGCGCGATCACCGGCGCCGGAAATTCGGGATTCGCAAGACACCCCTTCGGCGCGACGATAGTGATCGGACGCGTCAAGCCCTCGTTCTGCGGAATGTTGCCGTAAATGACGCTATCGAGCAGGATCGAGCGCAGCGTCAGCCAGACGGCACAATCCACCGTCCCCTCAAACGGCATGTTGACCGGCTTGTCCGGAATCTGCGGCGCCGTTCCGGTAAGGTCGACGACCATGGAATCGCCGCGAATGCGGAGCGTGACTGCCAATGGCATGTCCTTGCGGGCCGGATCGGGATCGTCGAGATAGCCGTCGATATGGCCGACCGCGCCATAGTCGCCGTCAGGCAGCGCACGGATCGTGTCGCGCATCAGTCGCTCGGAATAGTCCATGAGATCCGCATGGGCGGCCCTGAGCTTGTCGAGGCCCCACGTGCCGATCAGTTCGAGATAGCGATCCGCTCCGATCCTCGCCGCCTTGATTTGGGCTTCCATGTCACCGACCACGAGATGCGGCGCGCGCAGATTGGCTTCCAGGATGTACCAGACCGGATCGACGCGGCGGCCCTGATCGTAGACTTTCACCGCTTTGAATTGCAGCCCCTCGGCGTAGGTGTCGACGGCATCGACGATACCGCAGCTCCCCGGCGAGAGGGCGCCGATATCGAGATGATGCGCCGTCGTGGCCGAGAAGCCGACAAGCTCGTCATCGTGAAACACGGGCACGCAGAAGGCAACGTCAGGACCGTGGCTTGCGCCGCCATAGGGATCATTGTGCATGATGACGTCGCCGGGACGGATCACGTCGCCCCGCTCCTTCATCGTTTTCAACAGATGACGAATGTAACCGGGAATCGGACCAGACTGCAGCGGCGTCGACATCCGGCACTCGCAGAGCTGGCTACCCTCGGCATCGGTCAACGCGGTGCCGAAATCCTCGGACTCTCGGATGATGGACGAATAGCTCATACGCATGAGCTTGTGGCCCATCTCGATGGCGATATTATCGAGCGCCCCCTGAATGACTGCAGCAGTGATCGGATCGATGCGGCTTTCGCCCTTCGGCTGATCTGCGGTCACGCGCGGTCTCCCAAAGTGATGATGATGCTGCCCGATGGATGGACGCAGGCCTCCGCTCCCGGCGGCACGACCGTCGTGCTGTCCTGCTGGACGACGATGGCCGGTCCCGCGAACGGGATCTCGACCGGCAGGGCCGCGCGCCGATAGACCGGCGTGTCGAACATTTTCAGCGCACCATTGATGCGGAAGGTGCAGCGGTTGCGGCGCAGCTCCGCTTGTGCGAGCGGGCCGCCCCTGGGCGCGCCCTGCGGCGGCAGCTTCGGCAGCGCACCGATGCCGGTGACCCGAATATTGACGATCTCGATGACGCTGGCCGTGAAGGCATGGCCATATTCCTCGGCATGCCTGTCGTGAAAATCCCGCCAGACCTTGGCCATCGCTTCCGGCGTCGTCGGACCTGGCGGGAAGTCGATCTTCAACTCGTAGCCTTGACCGACGTAGCGCAAGTCGCCACTGCGCCGGAAACTGACGGCATTGTCCGGCACGCGATCAGCCCTGAGGCGCGCGGCCAATGACGCTTCCATCTCCGCGAAATTGCGGCTCAGCCGATCGATATCGAGCGCCTGCGACGTCTGGAACTGCGTGCGCACCTCGTCATATTTCAGATCCGTCGTCAGCAACCCGATCGCGGAGGTGATACCGGGATATGGCGGCACAATGATCTCCGGGATCGACAGCATCGCGGCGACTTCCGCCCCATGCAGCGGCCCGGCGCCGCCCATGGCGACCAGGGCGAAGCGGCGCGGGTCAATGCCCTTCTGCACTGTGCGAGAGCGGATTGCGTTGGCCATGTTGGCGTTGAGCACGGTCAGCACGCCTTCGGCGGCCTCGTCGATCGGCAAGCCAAGGCGCTCCGCGAGTTCGGCAACGACCCGATGCGCGGCTTCGGCATCGAGTTTCATGCCGCCACCGAGGAAATTATCCGGATCGAGCCGGCCGAGGACGATATTGGCGTCGGTGACTGTGGGTTCGTTGCCGCCGCGTCCATAGGCCGCCGGTCCCGGCACAGCGCCTGCGCTCTGCGGCCCGACGCGGAAGGCGCCGCCGCGATCGATATGTGCGATCGAGCCGCCCCCGGCACCGATCGTGTGCACGTCGATCATCGGCATCAGCAGAGGAAAGCCGGCCAGCGAGGTCGATCGCGCATCCGTCTCTGCAAAGCGGCCGCCGCGAATGATGCCGATATCGGCCGACGTGCCGCCGATATCGAAGGTGATCAGATCGTTTCGGCCGGCGAGGTCGCCGACCCAAGCTCCCCCCAATACGCCAGCCGCAAGGCCGGACAGCAATGTCAGCGCCGGCTTCTCCGTCACCATACGCGCGGTTGCGGCGCCGCCATTCGAGGCCATGATCCGGAGTTCACCGGCGATGCCGAGATTGAACAGCGCGGCTTCGAGATTGGCGATATAGCGCTCCACCTTCGGACCGATGGAGGCGGCAAGTGCCGCGGTGGTGAAGCGTTCGAACTCGCGGAACTGGGGCGATATGAACGACGAGGTCGTGATGAAAGCGTCCGGCATGACCTCTTCCACGATCGCACGGGCGCGGAGCTCGTGAGCGGGATTGAGGAATGAAAACAGGAAGCAGATGACGACGGCTTCGACACCCTCCGCCTTCAGTTCTTCCGCCGCGCGACGGACGCCTGCTTCATCGAGAGCAATGAGTTCCCTGCCGTCGGGCGGTGCGAGGCGGCCGGCGACCGTCTTGCGATAGCGACGCGCGACCGGCGGCCGGTTCTGCCAGGGTAGCTCCTGCATGATGGAGTAGTGCTCGACGCGCTGGTGCCGGCCGATATGCACGATGTCACGAAAGCCTTCGTTCGTGATCATGCCCGTACGGGCAATCTTGTTCTCCAGCACCGCGTTGGTCGCCGTCGTCGTACCATGGAAGACGTAGGCGATCTCCGACGGCTTGGCCCCCGCGCTCTCGCACAGCTCCTTCACGCCCTGCATGACGCCGACGGACGGATCGTGCGGGGTCGTGGACACCTTGTGAATGACAACCTGACCGCTCGTCATGTCGCAGCAGACGAGATCCGTGAACGTTCCGCCCACATCAACGCCGATCGTTTTCATCTCACCTCGTCTTCTTGCACTGATTGTCGACAGTCCTGCCGCGGCGGATGCCGCCTCACGCGGACCGGCTGTAGGGGCGGAAATTCGCGAAATCCCAGTCGCGGCCGGGAGCTGCGGTAATCAGCTCTCGCGTATAAGTGTGCTCGGGCGTCGCCAGCACCGCATGAGCCGTGCCGGCCTCGACCACCTGCCCGTCCCGCATCACGGCGATCCGGTCGCAGATCTGCGCGGCGACGCGCAGATCATGGGTGATGAAGAGGATGCCGACACCGCGCTCATCGCAGATGCCGCGCAGGAGTTCGAGCACCTGCTTCTGAACGGAGACGTCCAGAGCCGAGACGGATTCGTCGGCGACAAGGACATCCGGATCGAGCGCCAGCGCACGGGCGATACAGATGCGCTGGCGTTGCCCGCCGGAAAACTGGTGAGGAAAACGCATCAGCATGTCCCGCGACAATCCGACCCGCTCGAGCAGCACCGCGGCGCGCTCGTAGGCGTCGCTCTTCGGCGTCCCGAAATTGAGCATGCCTTCGACGACGATGTCACGCACACGCTTGCGCGCGTTGAGCGAGCGGAACGGATCCTGAAATACAACTTGGAGGCGGCGGCGATGCGGACGGAGCGCTGTCTCTCCGAGCCGCGAGATGTCAACGCCATCGAGCACGATCGAGCCCTGGGACGGGCGGATCAACCGGGTGATGCATCGGGCAAGCGTCGTCTTGCCGGAGCCGGACTCGCCGACAATACCCAGGATCTCGCCGCGTCGCAGGCTGATGTCGGTCGCTTTCAGCGCGTGCACCGGCGGCCGGGGCGAAAAGAGGTCACCAACCTTGTACGACATCGCCAGATTCGAGACGCTCAGCACCTCGGCATCGATCGAGGCCGGCCTCTGCGGCGGCACCAGGCTCGGAACCGCCGATGCCAGCATCCGCGTGTAGTCGGCTTGCGGGTTCGACAGAACGTCCGCCCGGCTGCCGATTTCGACCATCTTGCCGCGATTCATCACAACGATCCGGTCGGCGATTTCCGAGACGACTCCGAAATCATGGGTGATGAACAGGACGGCCGTGCCGAAACGTTGCTGCAATTCCGAGATCAGCAACAGGATCTGCCGCTGGGTAGTGACGTCGAGCGCCGTCGTTGGCTCGTCCGCGATCAGGAGCTTCGGGTTCATGATCAGCGCCATGGAGATAACGATACGCTGACGCTGTCCGCCCGAAAGTTCATGCGGATAGGAGGCGTGGATGCGCTCCGGGTGCGGCAGCCGCACCGCCTCGAACATCTCCAGCACACGGCGGCGGCGTGAGGCCGCATTGCGCTCACCGTGCACTCGCAGCACCTCCTCGACCTGCGCCCCGACCTTCTCGACCGGGTTCAGCGCGGTCATCGGTTCCTGAAACACCATCGACATGCGGGACGCCCGCATCCGGCGCAGCTCCTCGGCACTGGCCGACAACACGTCCGCACCATCGACCGTGATGTGGCCACCTGCGACCTCCAGCGCGGCTGGATCCAGCAGGCCCATCACTGCGAGCGACGTCACGGACTTGCCCGAGCCGGACTCTCCGACCAGGCAGAGCGTCTCACCGGCGCGAACGCCAAAAGTGATGCCATCGATGACCGGCGCACCAGACTGTTTCAACGCGACGGTCAGCCCCTCGATGCGCAGCACTTCCGCGGCCGCATTGATTTCCGTCATGGATCAGCCCCTACGCGCGAGCTTTGGATCGAGCGCATCGCGCAAGGCATCGCCAATCAGATTAATGGCAAGCACTGTCAATGCGAGCGGGATGCCGGGAAAGAAGACGAGGCCGGGTCTGAGCTGAAAATAGGAGCGACCGTCGGCGATGATGTTGCCCCAGGACGGGACCTCTGGCGGTAATCCGACGCCAAGGAAGCTCATCACGGCTTCCGTCAGGATGGCCGACGCCAGGATGAAGCTCCCCTGGACGATCAACGGCGCCAGCGTATTCGGCAACATATGGCCGAGCAGGATGCGCCAGGCCGGCGTCGCGAGCGAGACTGCCGCCTCGACATAGGCTTCGTTGCGCAAAGAGAGAATGAGGCCGCGGACAAGGCGCACGACACGTGGAAATTCGGGGAGCACGATCGCGAGCAGCACCGTGACCAGATTGGCACCGGTGATAGCGACGAGCGCCACGGCGAACACGATCGACGGGATCGACATGATGCCGTCCATAACCCGCATCAACACGCTATCGACGATTGGGAAATAGCCACAGACAAGGCCGATCACGAGGCCAAGCAGCAGCGATGCCCCCGCCGCGACGACGCCGACGACCAGAGACGTCCGCGCGCCGTAGACGACGCGGGCAAACAGATCGCGCCCCATCGTGTCGGCGCCGAACCAGAATTGCGCCGAAGGCGGCTTCAACCGGTTCACGGCGTTGATCAGAATCGGATCGGCGCTGGTCAGCAGCGGCGCGAGGATCGCAACCAGAACAAGACACGCCAGGAAAGCTGAAGCTGCGATCGTAAGCCCATTGCCGCGTAGGCGTGCGCGCCACTGCCCGGCTCCGCGCTCCCGCGCGGCAGGCAAGACGGCGGACATTTTTATGTCGAGTTCTCCCACCGATCAGGCCCGGATGCGAGGATCGAACACCATGTAGAGGACGTCGACCGCGAGGTTGATGAGGATGTAGATCAGCGACAGGAGCAGCATCAGGCTCTGGATCAGCGGATAGTCGCGCGCAAGCACCGACTCCACCATCAGCCGGCCAAGACCGGGGATGTTGAAGACGCTTTCCGTCACGACCACTCCGCTGATCAGGAAAGCTGCGCCCGCGCCTGCCACCGTGACGATCGGCACGGCTGCGTTGCGCAGCGCATGACGAAGCACGACGCGCGCCTCGGGGACGCCCTTGGCCCTCGCCGTCCTGATGAAATCTTCGCCCAGGATCTCCAGCACGCTCGAGCGGGTGATGCGAGCGATAAGGGCGACATAGACCGCCGACAGCGTCAGCGTCGGCAGCGTTGCAGTTTGCAGAAAACGCACGGGATCCGCCGCGAGCGAGGTGAATCCCTGTACCGGAAACCAGCCAGCGTTCAGCGAAAAGAGGTAGATGAGCGCATAGCCGGTGACGAAGACGGGCGTCGAGAAGCCGAGAACGGCCATTATCATCACCAGGCGGTCGCTAAGCCGGCCGCGCGCCCAGGCGGCGTAGACGCCCATGGGAATGGCGACCAGCAGGGAGAATGTCATCGTCGTCACGGCGAGCGAGAGCGTCGGCCCGATGCGCGACGAGATCATCTCGGAGACCGGCTTGTGCGAATGCAATGACGTTCCGAAATGCCCCTGGCCGAGCTGACCCAGCCAGTAGAAAAACTGGATGTGGAGCGGTTGATCGAGGCCTAGCCGTGCGCGGATCTCGGCGAGCTGCGCCGGAGAGGCTGAATCGCCAGCCATGATTGCTGCCGGATCGCCCGGCGCGAAATGCAGCAGGGCAAACACGATGAGTGCGACCACCCCCATCACGGGGATGGTCATCACGGAGCGTCTGACGATATAGCCAAACATCGTCCTACGGCGCGCCCTTGGAGACGTTCCAGAAGATGTTCGCCGGCGCCGGCAGTACGCCCTTGACGTCCTTGCTGTAACCGCTGATGCGGGCGAAAGAACCAAGAGGCGCGAAGACGCCTTCGTCATAGACGATCGACTGGATCTTGGTCGTGATCTCCTTGCGCTCGGCTTCCGACCCCGCGGTCAGGAAGGCCCTCGTGAGCTGCGGAATGGCGGGTACCTCGGCCCAGCCGGCATAGCCGCCCTTACCTTCCGCCACGATCATGAAGTTGCGCAGCGGCTCCTGGATTTCCGTGTTGTGCCAGCTGGTGATGAAGATGCTCCAGCCACCTTCCGTCGTCGGTCCCTGATTGGCACGGCGCGACAGCATGGTCATGAAGTCCATCGCCTGCAAGTCGACCACAAAGCCCGCAGCGCGAAGCTGTTGGGCCATGACCGGAGCGACCGAGGACAGCGAGGGAATGTCGGAGATGTGCAGGATGGTAACCGGCTTGCCGTCGTAGCCGGCTTGCTTCAGCAAGGCCTTCGCTTTCTCGACGTTCGGCCTCATCACCATCTCTGCCAGCACATCGCTCTCATACGGCAGCCCGCAACCGAACACCGCGCCGCAGAGCTTGTAGTTTTCCGGCGCTCCGAACTGGGCCTGCATGACTTCCTGCTGCCCGATTGCCCAGAGCGCCGCCTGGCGGACCAGCTTGTTGTTGAACGGTGCCTGGAGATGATTGAAGCGATAGCTGATCTGGTAGCCAAGCTGGTCCAGACGCGCCGTCGTTACCTTCGACGCGTTCACGAGCGGCATCAGGTCGGAATTGATGTTCTGGACGTAGTCGACTTCGCCACTGTTCAGCGCGTTCAGCGAGGTCAACGGATCGGCCATTTCGATACGGGTGATCCGATTGACCTTTGCGAGCTTGCCGCCGGCAAACCAGCTCGGCTCTTCCTTGCGCGGCACGTAGCTCTCGTTCTTGACGTAGACCGCCTTGACGCCCGGCTGATATTCGTCGGCCTTGAAAATGAACGGCCCGGAGCCGGTATAGTCGGTGATCGCCTCGGTCACCGGGGTCTCCGCGACTTTTGCCGGCATGATGAAGAGCGGAACGCCACTCGGCTTGGCAAAGGCGTCGAGGATGACTCCGGACGGGGTCGACAGCGTGAGCGAGAAAGTCTTGGCATCGGCGGCAGAAACGTCCGACGTGATCGACATCAAGGCGATGCCCATGCGATCGCGTTTACCCCAGCGCTTGATCGACGCGACCACGTCCGCCGCGGTGACGGGAGCGCCGTTGTGCCACTTCAGGCCGTCGCGCAGCGTGAACGTATAAACCTTGCCGTCCTCGGACACCTTGTAGCTATCGACCATCTGCGGATGAATCTTCTGCTGCGCATCGAGCGCGAACAGCGTGTCATAGATGAGATAGCCGTGGTCACGCGTCTGGTGCGAGGCGCTGAGGATCGGGTCGAGATTGCCGAGCCGGCTTTCCATCACGATCTTCAGCTCGCTTCCCGTTGCCGGTGCGCAGATCAACAACGTCGATACGACGGCAGCCAGAAGCGACGATGCCATCTTCGTATGCAGCTTCATTTCAGTCCCCTAGATTGCGCGGTAACGCAGTGCCTCCCCGCAAGCTTCATCGCGGAGAGATCGTCGGTCAGGCTAGCGTTTGAACGCCGGATAGCTTTCCGGTGAAAGGATGTTGATGTCGCGATGGGCCCAATCCTCACGGTGCATGTTGGCCCACATGTGCTGAGCCCCCGCCTGCAGATCGGCCAGCAGCACATCAACGTCGAAACCCGGGACGACACGATCTTTCATGACGAACCTGCCGTCGATCATAGTTGCGTTCAGGTCTTCCGCCTGCGCGGAATAGACGATGTTGCGCACGGGATCGCGCATCGGCGTCATGAACAGGCTTGCACCTTCCCAGAACAGCAGGTCGGCCTTGGCGCCAGGTGCGATCCGGCCGAGATCGTCGCGGCCAAGCGCCTTCGCGGCCGACAATGTCGCGGAGTTGAACACGTCGGCGGCGGTCGCCACCTCGGTCCGCCGATCCATGATCTTGCTGATGACGGCCGTCCAGCGCAGCGCCTCGATCATGCTCTGCGGACAGGTGTCCGTCGCCAGGGTCATGTTGACACCCCGAGCCAGGTACTTGGAATAGCTCTCCATCGCGATGCCGCGGCGGGCGAACACCCAGACCGCGTGCGCAACATTGGTGCCCGTGTCGGCGAGGATGCCGACGTCGTCAGCGTGATAATTGGTCCAGCTCGATCCACCGGGCATGATTACATGGCCGAGGATGACGTCGTTGCCGAGGAAGCCGATCTTCTCCAGCCATTCGACCGGCGAGCAGCCGTTGCGACGAACCATCTCCTGGAATTCCGGAACTGACTGCGAGACATGCAGCGCGAGCGGCACCTTCAGTTCGGTCGCCATCTCGCGCGAGCGGCGCAGCAGCGCCTCTGAGCAGGTATCCACCTGCACCGGCGTCAGAAAACCCTTGATCCTGCCGTTGGCGCGGCCATCGACTTCCTTGATGAAATTGACCGCGTGCTGCATCGCTGCCGCGCCGTCGTCGGCCGACCACTCGTATTGAACGCTCTTGCCGTCCTTCGTGTACCAGCGCCCCGAGCGGTAGAACTCGCCGATGTAGGCACGCAGTCCGGCCTTCTCCGCCTGTTCGGCGACATACTGGCCGTGCCTGCCCATCTCCACGACGGTCGTCGTGCCCGTACGGATCAGTTCCGGCATGGACGCCGCAACCGACGCGCGGCGCGCCTGGTCGGTAATGGCACCATCGCGCGCTGTCAGAAACTCGAAGAGACCGGAGAGGTAGAAATTCCGCGGACCACGATCCTCGACGAACGAGCGGTCGAGCGGCGACTCGCTCAGATGCGTGTGCGTGTTGATGAAGCCCGGCGTGACGATCTTGTCCTTGGCATCGATGATCTCGTCGGCCTGACCGTCGAATTCGCCGCCGCCAACATGCGTGATGCGATCGTCCTCGATGACGATCACGCCGTTCTGCAAATGCCGATGACCGCCATCCTGAAAGGCAATGACATGGCCTGCCCGGACCACTGTTCGCACCATCGCCACACCCCTCTGACAAATTATGTATCCATAGTTTGCATCATGATCCTGGAATGGTCCATCATAAAATCCGACCATTTCAGCGCCACGCGCCCATCGCGCGGGCAGCAGAAAGCCTATTATTGCAGCGCACGAGCGCTCACGCGCATCTGAGCGCACTAGGCACCAGAGCCATGTTGGAACAGCTCCGCGAGCTCATTTCTAGCATTTTCCGTATGATGGAATCGCGCGTATAGGGCGCAACCCGCCCATGGCTACGCGCCTCTCACGACTCTCGCGCTTCGGGGGGAAATGCCACGACATCGTCAGACCCCACGATCAGTCCGACTTCGGCGCCGGCCGGGCAAGACGACAAGGCCGCGATCCCCGGCGCGCGCAGCAGGACGGGTGCGCGGGCAACGCCGGCGATTTCGATGTAGAGATCGATGTGATCGCCCTGGAAGACCTGTGTCGTCACTGTTCCGCGCAACGATCCCGGCGTGCTTCCCGACGTCACGGCCAGATGCTCCGGCCGAATGAAGACGTCCACATCGTCACCGATGGCAAGCTTCGCGAGCGGCGCCGCCGGAACCTCCACGCGCATGTCGCCGACGGAGACAGTCGCGGCCTCTCCGCGCCGCTCGACGAGGCATCCGGTGAGAACATTCACATTCCCGACGAAGGATGCAACGAAGCGATCCGCGGGACGGCAATAGACATCACCAGGCGTGGCAATCTGACGTATCCGCCCCGCCGACATCACCGCAATACGGTCTGACATCGACAACGCCTCGCCCTGATCGTGGGTCACGAAGATCGTGGTGACGCCGAGCTCGCGCTGGATCTGCTTCAGCTCGACCTGCATCGACCCGCGCAGATTCTTGTCGAGCGCCGAGAACGGTTCATCGAGCAAGAGCACCTTCGGCTTGATCACAAGCGCGCGCGCCAATGCGACGCGCTGCTGCTGGCCGCCCGACAGCTGCCGCGGCTTGCGGTCACCGAATCCGTCCAGCCTCACCAGCGCCAGAGCCTCGTCGACCCGGCGCGCAATCTCTTTCCTGTCGATGCCGCGGGTCTTCAGACCGTAGGCGATATTGTTGGCGACACTCATATGCGGAAAGAGCGCATAATTCTGGAAGACGATGCCGATCTCGCGCTGATGGGCCGGCGTCTCGGTGACGAGCGTGCCTTCGATGAAGATCTCGCCACCATCGGCTTGGAGAAAGCCGGCAACGAGGTTGAGCAGCGTGGTCTTTCCGCAGCCGGACGGACCGAGCAGGGTCATGAACTCCGCCGGCTGGATCTTGAGCCAGGCCTCATGAAGGGCAATGGACTCGCCGTAGCGCTTGGTCACACCGTCGAGCTGCACCGCCGGCTGGCCTTGCCAACCCGCCTCGCTGCCTGCAGTCGCGGCCGTCCGGTCAGTGTGCATCAACATTGAGGATCTTCCCGAGACCAAGGAAAGCATTAGCGAAGCTCAGCAGCAATGCCGTGACGGCGATATAGATCACCGACAATGCAGCCAACGTCGGATCGGCAAACTCGCGGACATAGTTGTACATCGCGACCGGCAGCGTCTGCGTCGCCTGGCTGCTGACGAACAGCGTCGCCGTAAACTCGTTGAACGAGAGGATCGCGGCAAACAGCCAACCGCTCAACAGCCCCGGCAGCAGCAGCGGGATCGTCACGGTCAGCAGTACGCGGCCTGGTCTGGCGCCTAGGCTGGAAGCTGCAAGCTCGAGCCGGCTGTCGAGATTGCCCAGCGAGATGAAGGTGCTGCGCATCACGAATGGCAGCACCAGCAGCACGTGGGTCAGGATCACAAGCGGAAAGCCGCGCCCCGTACCCGCCTGCGATGCCAGGATCAGCACGCCCAGGCCGATCGTGTAATGCGGGATGATCAGCGGCGATAGCAGGATGCCCTCGAGCAGCGACTTCAGGACGAAATTGTAACGATGGATCGCGATGGCGAAGGCTGCGCCGATGACCAGCGCAATGCTCGACGCCCATAACGTCACCGTGATGCCGTTCCAGAAGCCCCGGCCGAAGTCACTGTATGAGAAGGCCCGCCAGAACCAGCGTAGCGACCATGCTTGCGGCGGAAACGCCAGAATGGCGCGGTCGTTGAACGCGGTAACGGCCACGACGATGCCGGGCAGCAGCACGAACAGAAGGATCGCAGCGACAAGGATGCGCCCCGACCATCTCAGCGCTATGTTGGCCGGCGACCGCTTCATGTGGCGCTCGCGAGCCGCTCCAGCGGCCGGGTCGCCTGCTTCAGCAATGCGATGACGGCCAGAGACAGCGCGAGACCAACGATCGACAGGCTCGCGGCAAAGGGGAAATTGAACGACGAGAAGCCGAGCTGATAGATCAGGGTCGATACCGTGCTGACCCGCCCGCCACCGATCAGTTGCGGCGTCGCGAAGGCGCTGAATGTCCAGGCAAACGCAGTCGAGAAGCCGGCGACGATACCCGGCATCGACAGCGGCAGGGTGATTGTGAGAAAGACCCGGATCGGTCCGGCGCCGAGGCTCTCCGCCGCTTTCTCGCAATTCCGGTCGATATGCGACAGACCCGCGGCCAGCATAATGACCATGATCGGCATCGTCACATGGACCAGCGCTGCGATCACGCCGCCAGCGGTGAACATCATCTGTACAGGCCGCTCGACGAGACCAAGCTTCACCAGCAGAGTGTTCAGGAAGCCATTGTTTCCGAGCACGATCATCCAGGAATAGGTCCGCACCACCTCCCCCAGAAACAGCGGCGTCACCGCCGCGATCAGGATGAAGGAACGCACCGCCGAACTTCTCGTGCGGACGAGCGCAAAAGCGAGCGGATAAGCCAGAATCAGCGTGAACGCCGCGGTCTCGAAGCAGAGCAGGATCGTGTTCCAGAATGCGAGCGCATAAAGCGGCCGGAGCATGGCCGCAAAATTCTGCAATGTGAACCCGCCCACTTCCAGCGAGCCTGGGATGTAGACCCTCATGCTGAACTGGAACACGGCCGCCATCGCAGCCGTCAGTCCCAGCGCGACGAGCCCGGCCGGCGAAACGAACCATCCCAAAAACGGGCGCTTGATCATCGCGAACTCCGCGCAGGAATTCGCGGCCCGGCCGTAGCCGGGCCGCACCTTTCGCTCAGGGAGCCATCATGTTCTCGGCGAACCATTTCCGCCACTCGGCTGTCTTTTCGGCACGCAGCTTGTGATCGATGATAAGCGTCTGATGCGCCCATTGGTCAGGCGTCGTGAACACGCCAGGGAGGGCAGCCACCTCGGGCCGGAGCTTCGCGTTATCGACCACGGGGCTACCCTTCTTGAGATCGGCAATCTGTGCCTGCACCGCCGGATCGAGCGCAATGTTCAGGAACTTGTAGGCCAAATCAGCCTTGGCCGTGCCCTTGGTGATGCCCATGGTGTCGACACCAAGCACCGCACCCTCCTTGGGAATGACGAGCTTGATCGGGACGCCCTGGTCGCGCATGTAGTAAGCATTCATCGACAGCACGACTTGCACCGGTGTTTCTCCGGTCGCGAACATCTGCTGGCTATTGGCATCGTTGGTGTAGAAGGCCTTGTAGTTCGGCTTCAGTGCCTTCAGCTTGTCCTTGCCGACCTCCCAATGCGCCGGATCTGAGCCGGATAATTTTGCGGCGACGGCGATGACGTGGCTGGGATCGAAATCGGGCGACGAGATCATGCCTTTCAGCGCCGGATTCCAGAGACCTTCCCAGCTGTCGAAGCTGACACCCTTCGGCAATTGATCCGGCAGGTAGCCGATCGTGTAGACATAAGCCCAGGCGCCGATGTGATACGGGCTGATCTTGGCCTGCCCCACCAGATGCGCGGCATTGGGGATCTTCGAGAGATCGAGCTTCTCAAACAGATTGTCATTGGCGTAGAGCCAGCCGACATGCGCCGTCGTGAAGGTGATGTCGCTCTCGGGCTTGCCGGCCGCCAGCTTGGCCTGGTTGAGGCGATCCATCGTGCCGCCCGTGACGTACTCGACCTTGACTCCGGTCTCCGCCGTGAACTTCTTCGCGATCGAATCGTCAATCAGATCGCGAAAGCTACCGCCCCAGGTGCTGACGACAATCTTCTCTTCAGCAGAAGCAGCGGACGACCCGCCGCCGACGATGAGCACCGACGACAGCACCATCATGAAGTGCTTCAGGACACGTTTCATCTCGACCCCTCACAACAATGTTTGACACGGATCGGAAAGCAAATGGCATGCCAGATCGATCAATAACGCATTGAAAATACTCACGAAAATGCGCATGCGAACATGCCGATCCCTCACCCGAGAGATCGGCGCTCATCTTGAAAAAATCGGACGGTCGATCAGCCCTGGCGCGATCCGATCATCAAAATTTCGGCGATCACATCGATCTCCGTCAGCTTGGCGAGACCTCAGAGATCCGGATTTGTCACAGCGAGCGCGACATCCGGTTCGCTTATGCCCGTTCGAGCAGCAGGCTGATATGTTCCGCGGCAATCCTCATCCGTACAGCGGGCTCGCTCATGATGTCCTTCCATCGATGCGATCCGACAAGCCGGCCGATTTCTTCACGAAATCGAGCGGGCCGGAGAAATCGAAGTTGTTGTAGACCGCGGCCAGATGGTTGAAGTGCGGCGCCTGGGCGAATTGCACGAACGTCAGGCGATGACCGGCATAATCCGAGTTGAGGAGATCACGCGCAAAGGCAAGCAGCTTGCGGCGATCGTCGGCCTGCCATTGATCGTTCAGGGAGTAGAACTTGTTCAGCCACTCTCCACTGCCCTTGGCATCGAACGCATTCGCATTGGGCGTGATGCAGATCTGCCCGCCGCACAACTCGCGTGCTATGTGCATCATCGCCGGCAGCTGCGAGCAGGCAAAGACGCGTCCCGCGTAGAGCATGGACTGCTGCGGCATCAGCAGCCCGCCCGAGCTTTTCTCGGCCATCGCAATCGACGCCGTGAGATGCGCATTGATGCCCTCGCGGTAGCAGACGAGATCGGCGAGCTTCTCACGAACCGACTGGAGCTTGTCGAGGCCGGTCTGCTTCGCGTTCCACATCGCCGCCCCGATCATCATGTCGGCAACGTAAAGCAGCCGCAGCACATAAGGAAATGCCGAATAGCGATGGAGCGTCGAACGCACGAATTGTGCGGCCCGCGTGTGGCGATAGAAAAAGACGTCTTCCCATGGAATCAGGACATCGTCGAACACGACCAGCGCCTCCACCTCGTCGAAGCGGTTGGCGAGCGGATAGTCCTGCGGATTGCTGCGGCTGGCGAAGCCGCTGCGGCAGATGTGCTTGACGCCGGGCGCCCCCATCTTGACGATGCAGCCGACCGCATAGTCCGACAGCTTCTCGGTCGACCATGCGCCGACCGTGGGCTTCAAATAGGCTTGGTCGGCATAGGCGGCCGCGGTTTCGTATTTCGCGCCTCGGATGACGATGCCGGCGTCAGTCTCGCGCGTGACATGCACCATCATGTCGGGATCCTGCTGCTGCGGCGGCAGCGAGCGATCGCCCTTCGGATCGGTGTTGGCGGAAACGTGAAAGACGTCCTTCTCGACCACGGCGCGGATGTGACGGTCGATATTCGGCGCGAAGCGCGGATCGATCTCGGCCAGAACGTCGCGACCATCGGTCAGCGACCACATCTCTCCAATGGTTTCGTCACCGACGCGCGTAACAACGCCGGAAATGTCCTTCATGAAGTGATCGAGCGCCTTGATCTTGTCGTGCCAGTCCCTCTGGACCGTTGGAGGCTTGTAGAAGATCGAGTGTCGCTCGTTACTCTCGACATAGGTGAGATCCCCGCTGTAACGCTCCTCGTGCGCCATGTCGTACATGCGCGCCTTGATGTCGATGATCGGCTTCAACGCGGGATGCGTGGTGACGTCCTTGACACGCTCACCGTCGATCCAGACTTCGCGACCATCGCGAATGCCCTGCTTGTACTCTTCGCCCGTGCGGATCATCGATCGGCTCCTGTTGCACTGGACGAAAAGGTGCCGGAGCAGCCAGCATAAGGAAAATATAATTATCTTTGGAGATGCATAGGAAAACACGATGAGGTCCTCTCTCCGCGCCCTTCGGTACATGGTCGAAACGGCCGACGCGGGGATTGCGACTGAGGGCTGCACTTGGCCAGATCGAGGCGGAACCCGGCATTCAGGTCTTCTTGCGGCATCTGGCAAAAGGCGTCACGCCGTCACCGGCCGGACAGCGTCTCGTCACCGGTGCTCGATTGTTACTCAATCACGCGCGTGATTTTGCGCAAAGTGCACAGCCTCTCGGCAATACGCTGCGTGCGGCCGTGCAGAGCTTTGCCGATTGCACCCGCGATGCGTTTGCGATCGGTGCCCCCGTTCGGGCCGGGATCAATAGCCCCGCCTGGGGTCGACGCGACTTAGCAACGGCTCACCGGTCCGGGAACGGCGGACATTCTCGCCGATTTGCCGGGCCGCGGACGCCGGCAGCGCGATTGATGCCAGATGTGGCGTGATCAGCACATTGTTCATGGCCCAGAGCGGGCTTTCCGATGGCAGCGGTTCGGTTGCAAACACATCCAGCGTTGCCTCGGCGATATGACCGGTTCGCAATGCCGCGATCAGCGCAACTTCATCGACAATACTGCCGCGCGACACGTTGACGAAGGCGGCCCCTGACCTCATCTGCGCCAATCTGGCGGCATCGAGAAGCCCGCGGGTCGCCGCGGTCTGCGGCAGCATGCAGACGACGATATCGCTGTTCTCGAGCACCACTTCCAGCGCATCGGGACCGGCCAATGTCTCAATGCCGTCGACCGCTTTCGGCGAATTCGACCAGCCGCGCACCCGAAAGCCCTGACGAGCGCATTCGATCGCGGCGGTCAGGCCGAGTTCGCCAAGACCGAGCACGCCGACATTGATTGTCTCGGGGTCGCGCGGATGGATGTAGTGCCAGCGCCGCTCGTGCTGCGCCCGTTCGAAGGCGGGGATGTTGCGCGCATGCCGCAGCACCGCGAACAGCACATAGCCGGCCATCATGCGTGCCATCTTTGGATCGGACAGGCGGGTGATCGGTACGTCGGGCAGGTCGGCGCGCCCAACCAGCGCATCGACGCCGGCGCCGAGATTGACGACGAGGCCGAGATTGGGAAAGCGTGCAAAGAAGCCATGCGGCGGCTTCCAGACCAGCGCGTGCCGGACACGGCCGACATCGTCGATATCATCGGCCTGGCGCAGTTCGACATCCTCGACCGCGAGCGCCGCATGCCACGCATCGAAATCGTCATGTGCGCTATAGAACGCCATCAACTCCGATGTCATCGAGCCGCCTGCTACGCGATCAACCGGGAGACGGCCGTCAGTGCGAGTTCATAGCCGAGCGCGCCTAGGCCGGCAACGACACCCGTGGCCGCGCGTGACACATAGGAGTGATGCCGAAACGGTTCACGCTTCCAGATGTTGCTCATATGAGCCTCAATGATCGGCCCCTCGAAGGCGAGCAGCGCATCGAGAATGGCAACCGATGTATAGGTGAGCCCGGCAGCATTGATGACGACGCCGGCGGCCTTCTCCCGTGCTTCCTGGATCCAGTCGACGAGAACGCCTTCGTGGTTCGACTGACGGAAATCGAGCGCGAGCCCGAGCGTGGCGGCATGATCCTCGCAGCGCTTCCTGATCGAGACGAAGCTCTCGCGGCCATAGGTTCCGCTACGATCGAGGCCATAGAGATTGGCGTTCGGACCATTGAGGAAATAGATCGTCGGTTTCGTCATGGATGCGCTTACACCTCCGTCCAGCACGGTCGACACCCGCCTCGTCCGTTGGCGATGCAGGACGCATACCAGTCGAAACGCGCACGGCCGCACGAACAGTAGCCAGCCACGTCATCTGGACGAAAATTGAAAAAACCTATGGGCTTCGACGGATTTCGATATGCCCTGCGACACTTCAGGCAACGCGACGTGAGCCGTTCAGTCCGGCGTGCCCTTCTCGGGCCGGTTCTCCTCTCCCTCGACCAGTCCGCGGAAGGTGCGGCGCTCCATGACGGGCGCGACCATACCCGGGATATAGGCGTCGGAGACGAAGCGGCGGCAATGCTGTTCGAACATGTCGACCAACCTGGATTTTCGTCCCTGGGAGAGAGTCAGCACGCCCATGACCATCGGCCGGTGATCGCCGGACAGCCGAACCCGGGACACGCGCCGGCCGTCCAAGGCAATCTCGCAGCGCGGCCGAACATTCGCCAGCGTGTAGCCGTAGCCGTTGGCGACCATGGTCCGGATCACGTCCTGGTGGGTGGAACGCGATACGATGTTCGGCTCGAGACCTTCCTTCATGAACATGCTGAGGAAGTATTCGCGGCTGATCGGCAGATCCAGCAGAATCAGCGGTTCTCGCGCAAGCTCTTGCAGGCTCACGGCAGAGTGGCGTGCCAGCGGCCCGGCTTCACTGACCACGACATGCGGTGGCAGGCTCGCCAGCGGCAGAAATTCGAACTCGTCGGGAATCAGGAGGTCATAGGTGATGGCGACATCGATCTCTGCGCGCAGCAGGCGCTCCAGCAACTGCTCGTGATCGGCGACCGTCTGGATGATGCGTGATTCCGGATAGGTGGACGTGAACGAGTGCGACAGCTCCGGCATGACCATCGGCGCCAGCGTGACCAGGCTGCCCAGAGACAGTTGCCCCCGGATGCGCTCTCCCACCTCGGAAGCGACCGAATAGACCTGCTCGGCCTGCTCGATCAGCCGCTTCGCCTCCACGAGAAGGACGCGTCCCGCCGATGTCAGCGACAGCCCTTGCGCGTGTCGGCGCACGAACAGCTGTGTCCCGAGTTCCTCCTCCAGATGCGCGATCGCCGTGGAGATCGAGGGCTGCGAGATGTTCACCCGCTCCGACGCCAGAGTGATGCTCCCGGTCTCCGCTGTCGCGATGAAATATTCGATCTGGCGTAGCGTATATCTCATCAGCTTCTGTTCGCCCCCTGCATCGGACTCCGTGGAGCCGACTTATAGCATGGGCGCGCGCCCGATCAGGCCCTGTCGTCGCCGGCGACGCCGAAACCGGGCGCCACCGACGGATTTCTTGCCCGGTCGATATAGGCGTCGACCTGAGGCTGGTAGACCTCCCAGAGCTTCCGGAGTTCCTCGATCGGACTATCGCTCCAATCGACCCGGAGGTCCACGATCGGCCAGGATACGTCGCGCACCACATGGAGGCCGGCGGAATGAACCGGTCCGGCTTCTCCCCCCTGGGCAAGGCCGGCTCTCAGCGCCGCCAGCAGCCGCTCGACAAACGGCTCGCCTGCACTGCCCTGATAAGCCGAAACCATGGCCACCGGCACCTCGGCGTTGGCGAGCATGTTGCCCGCAGCTATCGCGCCCTCGCCACCATGGGTGGCGTGAATGCCGAGCGTATTGCCGCCTGAATACGACGTGCTGCGCCCCTGCGAATCGACGACCACGAGCTGCCGGTAGGCGATGAACGGCGTCGAAGCCACCAGCGCGTCGCGGACCTCGGTTGCACTCAGACCACGCGCCAGCAGATCGAGACCGATCTGCCCCAGCGCGGGATCCGTGATGTTCTGGCTCGCGACCGCACCGACCTTGGCGCGCAGATGGACGCAGCGGGCCGCAACGGCCGGAGACGAGGACGAGATCACCATGCCGAACATCCCGGTGTCCGGGCATCGGGCCGTCAGGGAGAAGGTCATGCAGCCCTCACCTGCCGTCGGGGATGACGGCCGTCACATCGACCTCGACCAGCCATTCCGGCCGCGCCAGCGCCGACACTACGATCCCGGTCGAGACCGGGAAGACCCCCTTGAGGTACTCTCCGATCTTGCGATAGACCGCCTCGCGATAGCGGGGATCGGTGATGTAGATCGTGATCTTGCAGATGTCGCCGAGTTCTGCGCCCGCCTCCGCCAGCAACGTCCTGACGTTCGTCATCGCCTGCTCGGTCTGGCCAGCAGCATCGCCGATCGCGACATTGACCGCGGTGTCGAGATCCTGGCCGACCTGGCCGCGCACGAACACCATGCTGCCCTTGGCGACCACGACCTGGCACAGATCGTTGTCGAGCTTCTGCTCGGGATATGTGTCCTTGGTGTTGAACTGTCGGATACGTTTGTGAGTCATCGAGCGGTCCTGATGTCGGAGCAAAAACGATTACGAGGCTTGAGAAGCCGGGATGGGATGGGCGCGGCCATAGACGCGATCGGCATAGATCAAGGCCCGCCCCGAGCCCACCGTCACCGCGCCGACTGCGCCGACGAAGATGTGGTGGGTGCCGACGCGCTCGGACGATATGACGCGGCAGTCGAAAGCCACCACGGATTCAGCCAGCCGCGGCGCGCCGGTCTCACTCGGAAGCCATTGCCCATATGCAAACTTGTCGTCGCCGCCAAACTTGCTGCGGCCGCCAAAGTGATCGGCGATATCGGCCTGGTCGTCGCGCAGGATATTGATGCAGAAGACGCCATTGTCGACGATGGCCGCAGCCGTCTTGCTCTGATGATGGATGCAGACCAGGACTGTCGGGGTGCTGCCGTCGGCAGAGACCGACGACATCGCCGAGACCGTGACGCCGGCACGTCCCACCGGCCCATCCGTCGTCACGACGTTGACGCAAAATGCGGCCCGGCTCATGCCGTCAAGGAACTGCGTCCGAATGTCCGTTGCCGTCGGTTGCACGCTTATGGCTGACATGTCATGCCCTCTCGCTATTCGGCCGCATCGCGGATCTGTCCAAACCATTGATTGACGGCACGATCCCCGGTCTGAGCGCCCTTCTCCTTCATGACCCTCTCCGACAACCCCGCGGATCTGCGCACGAAATCGAGCGGGCCGTCCCAATCGAAATTTCGATAGACCGCAGCAAGGTGCGCGAACGGCGCCGACTGCGCAAACAGCTGGAACGTCAGGCGATGGCCCGCATAGTCCGAGTTGAGCAGGTCGCGCGCAAAGGATAGCAGCCGACGTCGATCATCAGCGATCCAATGCTCGTTGACAGTGTAGAACTTCTCCAGCCACGGCCCGGTCTCTGCATCCTCGAAAGCCGCCTTGTCCGGCGTCACGCAGACTTGGCCTCCGCACAACTCGCGCGCGACGTGCATCATCTCGTGAAGCTGCGAGCAAGCCAGCACGCGCCCGGTGTAGAGCAGCGACTGGTTCGGCATCATCAGGCCGCCCGGGCTGCGCTCAGGTAGAGCAATTGCCGCCGTCAGATGCGCGTTGATCCCTTCGCGATAGATCGCAAGCTTGGAGAGCTTTTCCTGCACGGCTTGCTGCTTCTCGAGCCCGGTCTGGCGAACGTTGAACAGCGCTGCGCCGATCAGCATGTCGGCCAATTTCAGATTCCGCTGCACGAACGCAAAGGCCGAGTAGCGATGCAGCGTGGCCCGGATGTAGGCCGCCGCCTTCGTATGCCGATAGAACAGCACATTGTCCCAGGGGATCAGGACGTCGTCGAAGATCACCAGCGTATCGACCTCGTCGAACCGGTTCGACAGCGGGTAGTCTTCGGCCGGTGCGCGGCCCGCAAAGCCGGTGCGGCAGATGAATTTGAGGCCCGGGGCGTTGAGATCGCAGATGAACCCAACCGCATAATCGGAGTAGGCGGCATCGCCCCAATTGGCGATGGTCGGCTTGGTGAAGGCCTGATTGGCGTAGGCCGCGGCCGTCTCGTATTTGGCACCGCGCACCACGATCCCGGCGTCGGTCTCCTTGACGACATGCAGCAACATGTCGGGATCCTGGTCCTGCGGGGCCTTCGAGCGGTCACCCTTGGGATCCGTATTTGCCGAGACGTGGAACGGATCGGAGTGCAGCACCTTCAGAATGTGGTTGCGAATGTTCTTGGAGAATTGCGGATCGACGTCGTTGAGCACATCCTGCCCGTCGAACAGCGACCACATTTCGCCGACCGTCTCGTCGCCAACGCGTGTGATGACGCCGCCGACATCCTCGAGAACCGTATCAGTCGCGCGACGCTTGTCCCACCAATCCTGCTGGCTGAGCGGCAGTTTGTTGTTGATCGCATTGACCTCTCCGTCCTCGCGGTAAGTCATCAGATGCCGCGTCGCCGGGTCATGCTGAAGGTCGTATATCCGCCCCCTGAGATCGATCAGTGGCTTGAACGCCGGATGGACGGTGACGTCCGTGATCTTCTCGCCGTTCATATAGACCGCGCGGCCGTCGCGAATGGAGGCTTTGTATTCTTCGCCTGTCCGTATCATGTCCGCTCCTGTCTCGATTTCATTCGCGCTACCCCACCGCAACCGCAGTCGCGATCAATGCGCGTAGGACGGATCCTCGGCATCCAGGATGCACTTCATCTCCTCGAAATGCGCGATCGAGAAATCCGTGATCTGCTCCCAATCCTGTGCAGTGCTTTCGGCAACGGCGTCGGGCAAAACCTTCAACGGCTGCCCCGTCGCGTAGGCCTGGACCAGGATCTGGCAGGCACGCTCCAGCGTGTAGATGTCGTCGAAGGCTTCGCCGACCGTGTTGGCGATCACGAGCACGCCGTGATTTCCCATCATTAGCCGCGATTTGTTGCCGAGCAGCGCCGCAAGTCGCGCACCCTCCTGCTCGCTGTCGGCCATACCGCCATAACGATCGTCGATGGCGAGCCGATTGAAGTAGCGCGCGGTATTTTGATCGATTGGCTTGATCTGGGGGTCGATGAGAGAGGCGATCGTGGTCGCGAACGGAGGATGGAGATGCATCACGACCCGCGCCTGCGGAAGCTGCCGGTGCATCTGGCCATGAATGGCCCAGGCCGTCGGATCGACATCAGGCCGCCCTTTGACGCCCTGCTCGTCGTCTAGGTCGAACAGAACCAGATCGCTGGCTTTGATCCGCGAGAAGTGCCGCCACTTCGGATTCATCAAGAACCGGCGGCCGTCCGAGGAGATCGCGGCGCTGAAATGGTTGGCGACGGCCTCATGCATGCCGAGCTTGGCGATGCTGCGGAAGGCGGCTGCTAGATCAACACGAAGCTGCTGCTCTTCCGACGAGACGGCGGAATTCGTCATCTATTGCTCCTACGACAGGCACGTTCAGGCAAACGAGAGTTATGGATTCCGGTACGGGCGTAAAATAAGAAAATCGTCGTCGCTGATTACCTGAAAGCTATAGCGGGCCAACGCCGACGCCGTAGGCGAAAAGGCCAATGATTGACCACCGTTCGCCCAATAATTCCTCAACTGGATCGATTAGGCGTCGTCTAATCAAAGGACCCGGTTTTCGTAATTTACACATCACGGATCCGGGAGGCTTACTTTGCCCGAGTTGACCAGACAGGATCTGTAATGGATGCGATCCGCGCCGTTCCGCCTCTCCGAAGCCGCCGTAGCGACGTGTTTCGTATGTTGTGGCGATCGCCGCGCGACGCATACGATGCACCTGCAGGGCCCGCGCTATCCGACCACACCTCGGCATCGGCCGGCATGATGACGTCGAAGGTCAAGCTGCACGCTCGCGGTATCTCGAAGGCTTATGGCGCCGTAACCGTGCTCAAGCCGATCGAGCTGAAGGTTGTTGCCGGTGAACTCCTCGCGGTTCTTGGTCCATCGGGCTCCGGCAAAACGACCCTGCTCCAGATCATCTGCGGTCTAGTCGAACCATCGGGCGGCCAGTTGATCATTGATGGCCGTGACGAGACCGAGAGCTCCGCCGACAAGCGCGACATCGGCGTGGTCTTTCAGAACTACGCTTTGTTTCCTCACCTCACCGTCCGAGAGAACGTGGCGTTCCCGCTGCAGATGCGGCGAATGCCGGCGGAGGGGGTCAAGAGCCGGACGGAAGCAGCGCTCGCGATGGTCGGGCTGTCGGACTTTGCCAGCCGCTTTCCCCGCGAACTGTCCGGCGGCCAGCAGCAACGGGTCGCGTTGGCGCGCTGCTTCGTCTATCGGCCGTCGCTGATCCTGATGGATGAGTCCCTGTCGGCGCTCGACAAGAAACTCAGGGAGGACATGCGCATCGAGATCAAGCGCCTGCATCGAGAAACCGGCGCCACGATAATTTTCGTGACGCACGATCAGGAAGAGGCTCTCGCGCTGGCCGATCGCATATGCCTGATGAACGACGGCCGGATCGAGCAACTCGGCAAACCCGAGGAGATCTACGAACGGCCGGCCAACATCTTCGCCGCCGACTTCATCGGCGCATCTAATCTGATCCATGGCAAGGTCGCCGCGAACGGATGTCTTGAGACCAGCGATGGCGTCCTTCCGCTGCCCGACGACTGCAATATGCAGGTCGGCCAATCGGCCGCGCTAGTGGTGCGTCCGGAGAAGCTCGTTCTTTGCGGCGGTGACGAGGCGCTGCTGAGCGGTCGCGTTCAGGAAAGCATCTATGCGGGCTCGGAGACGCGGCTTCTGGTCCGTCTCGCCGGCGGCACGCTGATCACCGTGCGTCGTGGGGCCGGCCTGCCGCCGGTCGAAATCGATGAAAGCGTCTTTATCCGCTGGGAACGTAACCAAGCCCGAGTCCTCGAAAGCGGTCCATCAATGGCAGGCGCGTAGCATCACGCCATCACATCGCGTCCTCCGACACCGTTCATTGCATCACAGAGAGAACAACAATGTCCGCTATCACGCGCATCTCGAGACGGAAGCTTCTAAAGGCCGCGGGCGCCGCCGCTACCGGCATCGCACTGCCAGCAGTCTGGTCTCGACGGGCCGGTGCGGCCGAGCAGATCACTGTCGCCGACGTCGGTGGCGCTCCCGGTGCCGCGCTGCGCACCGCCTTCTATGATCCGTTCGAGAAGGCCACCGGCATCCGCGTCGAAGGAGTTGCCCACGAATCCGATCCGGTGACGCAGTTCAAGGTTATCGTCGACACCGGCAGCAAGCTCTGGGATGTCTGCATGGTCACCCCCGACGACGTGCTGAGGCTGACCCAGGACAAAAACTATCTCGAGCCGCTCGAGGTCGACAAGGGACCGGATGACGAGCTAATTCCGGGCGCATTGATGCCGAACTGGTTCGGCTTCTCCGCCTATGGCATCGTGATGGCTTATCGAACCGACGTTTACAAGGAGGCCCCGACGGGCTGGGCCGACTTCTGGAACACGGCCAAGTTTCCGGGACGTCGCGGCCTGTATCGCAACCCCAAGGGCGTATTGGAATCGGCGCTGCTTGCCGATGGCGTCGCGCCGAAAGATCTCTATCCGCTCGATGTCGATCGCGCCTTCAAGATGATGGACAAGATCCGTTCCGAGGTCGCGGTGTGGTGGACGGCCGGCGCCCAGAACACGCAGATCCTGCAGAACGGCGAGGTCGATATGGCGGACACGTGGTCGGCGCGCGCTTTCGCCGCGATCGATTCCGGCGCTCCGGTCAATATCGTCTGGAAGGGCCTCTACTCGATCGACGGCTGGTCGATTCCGAAGGGCACGACGAAGCTGAAACAGGCTCGCGAATTCGTGAAATTCTCCATGCATCCCGAGCGCCAGGCAGCTTATTCCAGCATCGTCGCCAATGGCCCGAGCAACCTCAATGCCTACAAGTTCATTACGCCGCAGCGCGCCAAGGTGCTTCCGACGCTGCCCGAAAATCTCGCCGGCCTCACCGTGCGCGACTATGCCTATTGGGGCAAGAACTACGCAGCAGTCTCGGAACGCTTCCAGGAGTGGCTGCTCATGGGCGGCAAGAAGTAACGTCTGCGACGCGCGAAGAAACACGGAGGGACGGTCATGAGCAAGAAGAAGCAGATGGTGGTTGGCGCGTTGGTGCACGCCAACGGATCGCACGCGGCATCCTGGTTGATGGACGAGGCGCGGCCGCACGCCTCGACCGACATCGACTATTACCGCGAGATGGCGCAACTCGCCGAACGCGGCAAGTTCGACTTCTTCTTTATTGCGGACACGCCGGCGGCACGCACCGAGAACCTGAGAGCCTGGAGCCGATCGCCGCTGTTCATGAACGTCCTGGAGCCGATCACCCTGCTTTCGGCCATCGCAGGGGCGACTACCCGTATCGGCCTCGGAGCGACCGCGTCGACCAGCTTCTACGAGCCCTACAATATTGCGCGGCTGTTCTCCTCGCTGGATCACATCTCGCACGGCCGTGCCGCCTGGAACGTGGTGACCTCCGCCAATGACTACGCGGCCCGCAATTTCGGTCTCGAACGGTTGCCCCCGCATGCCGACCGCTACACCAAGGCGAAGGAGTTCCTCGAGGTCGTCGAGGCGCTCTGGGACACCTGGGAAGACGGCGCTTTCGTTTACGACAAGGAGACCTGCCAGAGCTTCCTGCCCGACAAGCAGCATCTGGTCGACCACAAGGGCAAGTACTTCACCGTGCATGGCGCACTCAACATCGAGCGTTCACCGCAGGGCCGCCCGGTCATCATCCAAGCCGGCGCATCCGACACCGGCCGGGATTTCGCGGCCGAGCATGCCGAAGTAGTGTTCGGGTCGAGCGGCAATCTCGATGCCGCCAAGGCATTCTACAGCGATCTCAAGACCCGGATGGCCAAGTTCGGCCGCCGGCCGGACGATCTGAAGATCGCCTCAGGTATCTCGGTCGTGATCGGCGATACCGAGCAAGAGGCCCGCGACAAGCTCGATCGCTGGCAGGATCTGATCCATCCCGATGTCGGCATTTTGCGCCTTGGGCAGGACCTCGAAACCGACCTGTCGGATCTCCCCCTCGACGAGCCGGTGCCGGTCAGCCGGATTCCGGCGACGTCCAACCTCCACAAGGCGTATTTCGACGAGATCGCCGGCCTGATCTGCCAAGGCCTGACCTTGCGCGAGATCGCGCGCCGGTTCAATCGCGCCAAGGCGACGTTCTGCGGCACCGCGTCCCAAGTGGCCGATCACATGGAAACCTGGATCGACGCAGGCGCCTGCGACGGCTTTATGATCTCGTTCGTGGCACTGCCGAGCACGATGACTGACTTTGTCGAGAAGGTGGTACCGGAGCTGCAGCGGCGCGGGCGTTTCCGCCGAGACTATGAAGGGCAGACCCTCCGCGAGCATCTCGGCCTTGCGCGCCCCGAGAACCGCAACGCGGCATTGGCAAAGGCGCCACTTGCCAAGCGCGCCTAGAGTGAGATGACCGCACTGCAACAGATCGAACGAGGGCATTGAGAGATGGCCGAGATCACGTCTCTTGGAATTGCCGAGCGTCCTGGCACGAAGGCACGTAAGCTCAAACTCGATCCGCTGTGGCTGGCGCTGCCTGGTCTTGGCTTCCTGGCCTTGTTCCTGGTATGGCCGACCGCGCAGATGTTGTCCGTGAGCGTGATGGACAAGGTCACGGGCACGCTGACTTTCGCTCCATTCCTGCGCATATGGAACGGCGGCCCCTATCTCACCGTGCTGTCGACGACGTTCCAGGTCGCGTGCTGGACCACCGTACTCTGCCTGGCACTAGGCTATCCCCTCGCCTATTGGCTGTCGCAAAAGCCGCCCCAGCAGCAACGCATTGCCACCATGTTCGTGCTGCTACCGTTCTGGACCAGCGCACTGATTAAGAACTTTTCCTGGCTGGTGCTGCTCGGGCGCAACGGCATCGTGGCGAAGACCCTCGCTGCCATCGGGATGATGGGCGGGGATCAATTGCTGTTCGGACGTACCACCGTCATCTTCGCCATGGTGCACACGCTGCTGCCGCTCGCGGTCGTCACGATGTTGCCGGTCATGAACCAGATCGACCGTCGCCTTATGATGGCGGCATCGACGCTCGGGGCCAACGGCTCACGAGCATTCTGGCAGGTGTTCTTCCAACCCTCGGTACGCGGCGTCGCGTCGGCCGGCCTCCTCGTTCTTGTTGCCTCGCTCGGCTTCTTCATCACGCCGGCCCTCGTCGGCGGCGCCAAGGACACCATGATCGGGCAGCTCATCATTCTGCAGATCAACGAATTGCAGAATTGGCAACTCGGCAGCGCGCTTGCGGCAATCCTCCTGATCTCAACCATCACGATCTGCTTCGTTTATGACAGGCTCTTCGATCTGTCGGCGGTGTCGACGGGCAGTGGCCGACCGACCAACGCGGACGGCCTGGTACGACGTATCGGTCTTTCCATCATCCATGCCGCCGGGCTGACCTGCGGTACGATTGAGGAGCTCTGGAAGCGCAATATCCGCGGCCTGCGCGGGGGCGCTCTGCTCTCGATCTATGCCTGGGTCATGATCGCCTTGCTGCTGGCGCCGATCATCGCTTTTGTCCCTATGGCTTTCACGGGCTCGACCTTTCTGTCGTTTCCGCCGCCGAATTGGAGTCCACGCTGGTTCGAACAGTTCTTTGCCTCGTCGCTCTGGCTTGGCGCGATGACCCGTTCATTCGGCATCGGGTTCGCGACAGCGGCCATCACGCTGCTGATCGCATCGATGGCAGCATATGGAGTTGCCAGGACCCGCAGCCGGCTCGGCGGCATCGCGTTCCTGCTCTGCCTTTCACCGATGATGGTCCCGTCCATCGTCACCGCAATCGCGCTGTTCTATCTGTTCGCGCGAATGGGGCTGGTCGCAAGCGACATAGGGATCACCATCGGTCACACCGTCATCGCGATGCCAGTGGTGTTCATGGTCATGCTGGCGACCTTCAAGGGCTATGACTGGAAGCTCGATGCGGCAGCGGCAACGCTTGGCGCCGGACCGCTGCGCATCTTCTTGCGCATTACCTTGCCGCTGGTGGCGGGCGGGCTCGCCGTCGGTTTTGTAACCGGGTTCCTGCAATCGTTCGAGGAACTGACGGTTGCACTGTTCGTCGGCGGCGGCATCAAGACGACTTTGCCGAAGCAGATGTGGGATGGAATCCTGCTTCAGGTAAGCCCTGTCATCGCTGCCGCATCCGTCGTCGTGCTCATTGTCGTGATCTTGATGTTCGCGATCATCGAGATGCTCCAGGCGCGCCGCTCGCGCACGTCCGGAGCAGCAGTCGCCTCCGATTCTTGATGAAGTGAGGCGTTCGCGAAGCAACAGCGACACGTGGGGCCAGCATGCTCAAATTCACCCTGGAATGGATCGACCTTCGCTCTCCTCTCGCGCGAGCGATCGACGCAAGAGCAGTGACGGATCGTATCGGCACGCATGAGGCATTGATCGTGCCGCTCGTCCTATTGCTCGCACTCCTCTTCGCGCTCGGCATCATGACAGGGGCGCCTCAGCATACGCCCACCGACCGTATCTCGTTCTATGCGTCGTTCGGCAGCATGGGCATGCCTACGCTTTCTGTACTGCCGGACTCCTGCCGCCGGCCGCTGAACGTCGGTTCCACGCCGCGCCTGCGGCACGCAGACGTGCTCGCGTTGCTCGCGAACGACTGATCCAGCGCCGCCGCGCCCGATGCTCCGCTTGAAAACGAATGGCGGCTTCAGCACGATCCAACCATACTGATGGCCGCCGACGGAATAGCTGAAGCGCTTCGCAGCTGCCGTCAATACATTCTGCGCGTCGTCATCCCTGACCAGCAGAACTGCGACTTGTTCTACAAGAAGCTGATCCACACCGTCCCGCTCAAGAACATCACCTCGCGCTTCGCGATGGAGAAGATCGAGTCGATGACTGCGTTGCCGATCCCGCTGATCGTGATGGAATAAATGCTAGCGAAGGGCGATCCTACAATCGCGACAGTTTCAACAATAGCGCACCAAAGCATCCTCAACTAAGCGAACTACCCGGAAGCGACTCGATGCGTATCAGATCTGGCGTCGAAAAATGCCGATGCCGCCTTTGGGGGCTAAGCAGATGCTCAATCAGAGCATTGCCGGTTTTGACCCGTTGGAGAGATCTGCTGAATGCGTTACCGTTCCTGCATGAATGGAGACATAATCTCGGCCATGCTAGCACCGCTTACGCTCTTTGAGCGACGGTGCGAGGACAAGGAAACACTTCGAAAACTGATCACGCTGGCGAATGACAAATCCCGTCGCAAGCAAGCGCATGCATTATTTAACGAGATTAGACGCAAGACATTGGCGGCAGAGCAACGTCGCGATCAGCCGGCTGCAGCTCAATACGCCTTCGAAGAGATTTGCGCTAAGACTCTCTACAACATCACTCATGAGCCGACGCCGTTCGATCCAGACTCTCCGTTCTGGGTCTTGCCGCCCGCGTTGAAACTCGGCCGGATGCTCGGCATCACAGACGCTAGCGCGATAAGCCCGCCGTTGGGATCAGATTAAATCTGTTTTTGGGTCGGCCCAGACCTCCGGCGAGGTCCGCTTTCGCGGCGCGAGCGCCGATCTCATCAACTGCCACACTTACGTAGTTGACTTGAGTGAGTCGACTATCAAGCAACTACAGAGAATTGTGCTGATGCGTTCGAAGATGGTTCGACACCATCACCAAAAGACGCGAAGCATTTGCTACGAGACGCAGTTGCACCCGCACCAACCTGTTGCGATTACGCAAAAATCCCGCGTCCCGTCCATCATGGGCGCCGTAGAAAATTTACGGCCAAAGTCATTCATTTTACTGAGATATTTCGACTCCGATCGGCTCCTTATGTTATGGGACCGATTGAGAAATCTGGTTTAAGCAAGCTTGCGCTGCTTGGCTCTTCTAGGACCATATGTGCATGAATTGGAAGCGAAAATCGCGTCTTCGGATTATCAATACACACGTCGCGCGCACGAGAGCGAGAGTGCACACGCCACTCGCCCCGCGAATATCAGTGATTGTCGAGGCACTCAGGTTGGAAGTCGGCATCGATTTATACTCACTCGGCGATGTGAGTATAAATCGCATGCTGTTGCCGCGCTTATGCGATCGCTGGCCGCTTCCAATCGAAGACCTGCACGCAAGGCAACTATCATGAGCGGCACCTGGTCAAGTGGAGCAAATGTCTCCCGAAAATCATCAGTGGCGGGAGTGCTTACTCAGAGCAACAAGCGCTGGCATTCCAGAAGTGAAGATTCCAGGCGACGTTGCCGCGAAGATCGCAATTTGCAGCGTCACAATCCTTGCGTTGATCTATATCAAACACCCGCGTCGTTCCTGGCTGGCGTGCACCTTGCCGCATTTTGCCCGGGTAGCTGCGCACCCCAATAGTGTCGTAAACGCCACATTGATCAGGAGTAGTGCTGGCGCTAGAGTACTACGATCCTATGTTAAAAAACGGCGTGAACTCAGGGTCGGCGCCGTTTGATGAGAAAGCCGACAAATTCATTCTAAGAACTGATTGCGTAGCCGTCACCTGCAACAGCGTACTTTTGCGTCTCGGGGGGCCGAAATGCCCTGGAGTAGAGTTCTTGCGTTTTCAGATCCGTTGCTATGTCAGGCGGCGATCCTGGCTGCCGACGTCGAGATACTGCCAACAACGAAGGATGCTTTTGAGGTCGAGATCACGCAGGTCGGCGCCAACCGGCTCTGGGTGCAAGGTCTTCGTGCATCCGCGCCAACAGTCTGCACCGTCGCGTGCAAACCCGAGCGGCGGTCGATCGGGTTTCTGACCGAATCCAATTCGTCGCCCCTCCAGCACTGTGGATTGGAGGTCTTGCCCGGCGACATCATCGTCAACAGGTCTGATGTCGTCCATCGGCGATCAGGTCCTGATTTCGACTACGGTTCGCTCTCTCTACCAACCGATGAGTTGAATCAGGCGGTCGAAGCGATCATGGGCTACGAGTTCGTGGAAAAATCAGACCAGCGCATTGTTCATCCACACCCTCAATTGATGTCGCGGCTGTTGAAGCTGCACAGAGCGATCGGACAGCTCGCTCATGACACTCCAGATGTACTGCAAATCCCGGAGGTGCTTCGCGCACTGGAGAGTGAACTCATCCATGTCATGGTCCGATGTCTCGCCGACGGCGTCGGCGTAGAACCCAAAACGGTTGACCGCCACCACGATGCGATCGTCGCTCGTTTCGAGGAGTTTTTGGCGGCAAATTCCGACCGGCCGCTTTATCTCACCGAAATCTGCGGCGCCATAGGTGTCGCGGAGCGAACACTTCGCGCCTCGTGCGAAGAGCACCTGGGCATGGGGCCGATCCGTTTTCTCACCCTGCGCCGGATGCACCTCGCGCGTCACGCGTTGCTGCGGGCGGATCCGTTGAAGTCAACCGTCACGCGCATTGTCGCCGATCATGGTTTTTGGGAGCTTGGCCGCTTTTCGGTCGCCTATCGCGCGCTGTTCGGTGAATCGCCATCCGAGACGTTGCGGCGCCCTGCAGAGAGGATTGCTATCCACCTCAATCGGCCATCGTCCCTTGTAGTCACCGAACCTGGATACGCCTGAGTTCATGGGGCGCAAGCAAGCCCCCCGTAAGGGAGCTTGGCCAGTTTTCCGATGCCTACGCCCTCCTTGGAAAGTCGCGGTCTGAGACATTGCGACAGCTCACCTTGGCAGGCTGCAATGCAGCCCAGTTAACTCTCACCCCTTGGCACCGGTTACACCTAAGCGCGTCTTTGTCGTCACCTCCCTTGCCTGCTTGAACCTTGCGCAAGGGACTCGGTGGGCGACGACCGGCTTCAAATCGCCAGTCCTGAATAGCGCACGATCAATTTAGGAACGCCGTGACTTCCCTCGCGTTACTTGAGCAGAGCGCAAACCGAAATGGGTTGCGCTGGCCGGCTGCTGACACGGCAGATTCTCGACGTCTGTGACAAAGGCGCGACACCGGCCGCGAAAATTCCCGCGCCTTGGGAAAAGCTTCGGATAAGTCGGTCCGCCCTATTGCCCAGTCGCAGAGTCGCTCATCCACTGTGACTGGATACGGGGACTCGTTAAGATGCGTGGACGTGCCGATCATTTGCTGTTCGTTTCCTTCCTTCTGTTTGCGACCACCCAGCATGTTCGTGCAGCTTGCATCGATCCCGCACAGCTTGCGCACTCGACCGTCAGCATCATGCGATATTTCGATGACGCTGAGCGCGATGCACGTCCGGATCTTATCGGCGTGCGTGGTACCGGTTGGTTCCTGTCTCCAACAACAATCGTCACCGCCGCGCACGTAACAGCGGGAATGAAGCTCTCGATGGAGGAGTGGAAGCCGCTCGAGATCGCGGACGAAGATGGTAGCCATTTCATCGCCGCGCGAATCCAGCGTCTCGCGGGAGTCCAGGCCGAAAGGCTCGCAGTCATCGAACTCGAACATGCAGTCACCGCCGCACGGCGCGTCACAATCCGGAGGAAGCCGCTCGTGCCGGACGAGCAGGTCATGACGCTCGCCTATCCGGCCGGCCGCCTGCATCCCGTAGGAGGACGGTTCGTTCGTTTCGGAGACGATGGGAAGCTCGCCGGCATGGCACTCCTGGAATTTTATGAAGGCGAGAACCGCCTTGTCATCGACCATGGCGCGTCGGGAGCACCAGTGATCGATTGCGACGGCCGGGTCGCGGCAGTCATCAGCAACGTGTTCACGCAGAGTATCGTCTGGGCGTCTCACCAAATACGGATCTCGACAGCGTGGGGAATGCCCAACGTCGTCTCCGTGCCGGTCCAGGTGCTGGACGAATTTGCCCAATCCAACTGAGATCCAAGTGCGCAGCTATCTTGGGCCGGGCGTACAGGCCAGCTAGGTCCGTCGGCCGCACGCGCGAGCTCCGCAACAGGGGTGATCGCGCAAAAACGGCAGAACGCATGGGCTGTCTATTGCCGACCTCATGGAGCTGAGCCCACGCTCAGACTGGCAGACCGCTCCAGGCTCGATTCCGAACCTGCATAGTCAACCACGCGAAGTCGGCGCTAACCTGCCATGGCTAACTATCGGCGGGCTCGGCGGCCCGATGAGATTGCGTATCTTCTTCAGGCACACCACAAGGCCGTCAACCGACTATGCCGGAGGGATGTCATGCTCTTCAAACTGCTGCGCGTGCTCGCCATCACCGCTCCCCTATTAGCGATGACAAGTCTAACATCGGCACAGACAACTCCTCCGCGCCATGTCTCGCTGCCGAAGACAATCGGCGTAGCCAAGCCAGAAACAGTTTCTTCACTTTCCGTCGTTCGGGACATGCGGAAAACTCCGTCACCAGTTGACGGCGGCAGGTGCGGCTGTGTCCTTCGGCAAGATTTGTTCGATCGCAATGACGCGAACAATTTGCGATCGGATTATCCCGGTCCACCTGCTCAACCCAGCCAGTTCTAATCGAAGCTCCTATACGGACTCCCAGGCGGATTTTGTACCGCCCCAACCGCCCGTTTCAGTTCGCCTAGTCGCTCGCTCTCACCGTCGACCATCCCGCAAACAATTGCGGATCCTTGCCGCAAATGCATAGCCGCCCGCGCTCCGCCGGATATCGTCCTCATAGGCGAGCTGACTCGGATCCGGGAACCGGTCAGCATGACCTGCGAGTTGCGCCCAGTGTTCGTCAAGGATGGAATACGGCCGTAGACATTCGGTCGCTATCCGAAAGACCGCCCCCTGAGGGCGGTCTTTCGATTGATCGCGGCCTCGTCGAGACCTTTCCCGCCTGCCGAACTTGCATAGTCGACGGACTCCGCAATGCACCTTCGAAGTTCCGAAGGCGCATAGCCGAAAAACGTCAATTGCCCAATGCTGGCTCCTTTGATGCGACCCAAGAAGCTTCAACCGGTCGCAAGAACTGTTCCGCCGGCGCGACGGGGCATGGAATATGGCAGAAGGCGGTACACGTACATTTAGCGATCCGGATGGTTACGCGGCCGCGTTCGGCGATGTACGCGTCAACCTCACGATAGCGGGCGCCGGAGATTTCAAAGCTCAGTTGACGCGGCTGAAACTGAACCAGCTGGAAATTTATCGGTGCTGCGAGGCCCTCCCCCGCATCGCCTATATCTCGCTGCTCCCCGAACGGACTTTCCTGTCGTTTCCAGTCGCCACCGCATCTCTCAGATGCGGCGGATTCGCCTTGCGAAACGGCGACATGGTCCTTCACCTCGGCGGCGAGCGCGTGCATCAACGCTCTAACGGTGAGTGCCAGTGGGGGTTGCTGTCGTTACCGCCCGAGCAATTCGCCGATGGCGGCAAGGCCTTGACCGGACTGATCGCATCACCACCCGCCAACAGGATACTCCGTCCTTCGCGCGCGCTAGCGTCAAGATTCCAGGGCCTGTTCAGGCAAGCCTGCCATCTCGCGGAAACCCGAAAGGTAACCAAGCGCCCCGAGATCGCAAGAGCGCTGGAGCAGGAAATGCTCGACGCCATCACCCATTGCCTGGCTGCCAACGAGGCGGACGACCACTCCAGGGGGAGACATCATCACGCCGCTGTCATGGTTCGCTTCGAGGAAACGCTGGGCAAACGCATTGATCAGAAGCTCAACATGCCAACGCTTTGTGCGGAGATCGGCGTGGCCGAGCGAACGTTGCGAATGTGTTGCGCCGAGTTTCTTGGCGTAAGCCCTACACGATATCTTTTATTGCAGCGCTTGAACAAGGCTCGCGCCGCGCTGCAGCGAGCCGCCCCCTCAAAGGCGAGCGTCGCTGAAGTTGCCCGGAATCATCAGTTCCTGGAGCTTGGCCGTTTTTCGGTGACGTATCGCACCACCTTCGGTGAATCGCCTTCGACCACGCTGCAACGCGCTCGGCAGACACAAGCGCCACCCGCCGAAAGCGCATAGCCCATCCTGGGCGCTTCGCATGCGCGGGTCGCGCGCATTACTCGCAATCGATCATGCTTGAAACGTCCGGGACGCGGGATGCGGCCACATCGGTCTGACGCATTCACCACTCCGGCGGCCGGACTGTCGGTCCAATATTTGCGGGCGAAGGAAGACCAGGGGCCGACGGCTGCGGCTGGCTGGCCGATGGCAGCCACTCTCCCCAGTTGGTCCGCGTTCCCGACCGCCCTGCGATGACCAGACAACGCCTGGTGAGTCATCGGGTCAACATGGCGCCCGTTGCGTAGCGGGCGTTGTGACTCGCAAGGTTGCCGGTTGCACTGACGCGCGTCGAACGACCACGTTGCCGCCGAAAATTCTACCTGCGCCAAAGGCGATCAAGGACCACAGCCCTGACAAAGTTTGCGAGACTGGACCGACGGCCGACCCGCGATTTATGGTTCGAAGTCGAGCGCTCAACCTCTGGGCTCTCCACGAAGATCTTTCGAGCCTTCATGAACCGCCAGCTGAGCGGATTCCGCTTCTGAAAAATCGCCTCAACGTCGTGTTGCAAGTATCCGGACAGGACGATGGGCGGCGGAGCGAACACCTCCGGCAATACCGAGGACAAATTGCCATCGGTCAGAACCTTCCAGCGCGAGTGGCCGCCCATGACCGGTGACCGCAAGCTGAACACCACGCGTCCGATCCTGGTTTCGCGGATGGCATAGGAACACATCGCACACGGCTCGATGGTCGAATAGAGCGTGCAATCGTCAAGGCTTGTCGCGCGGAGCATCTTTTGGGCCGAACCAATTGCAACCATTTCGGCGTGTCGCGTCAGGTCTCCTTCGACCCTGACCATATTGAGGGATTCGCAAATGAATTCGCCCCGTCGCGCGATGACGGCCGCAAATGGGTACTCCCCGTTTTTGCCCGCGGATCGGGCGAGAGCAACGCAGCGACGCATCATGATCGCATCTGATTCTGAATCAGACATTCTCATGGCGCCAACAAGCCTTTGCGCAATCTGAACTGTGTGCGACGCTCACTTGATGGTTGCGCGGGCGCACAAAAAGGAATGCTCCGGCTCTTGATTGCATAGTTGACACTCGAAATCGTGTCGGGACAATTTGCCTTCCGATAAACCAGGCAAAGCTAATCTTTAGTTCGTAGTACTGACTATGCAGATTCGGAACCTCGGAGACCGCAGCAGGGGCGCGGATTCATGAGGAAGCTGCCAAGCCGTTGAGGAGAGGTTCGTTGAACGGAGCATCCGCGAATTCTGCCGGAAACGCATAGCCAGCTACGCTGCTGCCGCCGACAATGTCGGACTACGGTTCTGTTTCCTCGCGCGAAACCAAAAGAGTGGGAATGGACATACAAATTAAAGCGGACGCAAGGCCAGCCGCGCGGTCAGCCATTCCAGGTCGGCATGATTGGCCAAGGTTCAACGCGCGGCGAAAACCCAGGTCTGATTCCCACCCTCTTGCAGCATGAGGCGTAGGCATCATACGCATATTGCCCGGCATCCCCCTGCGGAAGGGCAGAGGCTTGGCCCTGCCTGGCGGCCGCCGCATGAGCTTCCTTGAAACACGCCGCTCGAGCGTTCGTCTCTTTGTCTGTCTCCTGGGCCGTGATTGGCGAAGTCAAAGTCAGGAGAGCGGCCGACAGCATAGTGGCTGACAAAATCTTCCAAGTCATGGGTAACTCCCTCCAGTTAGCTCTGGGCTCGGCATTGACAGCCCGAGAATGGCGGCCTGGTTGGGCCGCTTAGTTTGCCGAGAAGCGTACCAAGTTAGGGTCCGGCTAGCGTCGCTGGCTATGCAGATTCGGAGTTTTTCAAGGGACCCGGCGGGCGTGAGATGTGACCAGGCGGGCATCCCTCGGGGCGTACGCCTACGACTGGTCGCCCAGTATTTTCTGGATGGCTGCGTCTAGAAGGTACAGCGGGCTTGCCGGAATCGCATAGCGCGTCGTGGGCCCTTCAGCCAACTTCCCGTCCGCATGGCGACTGACCGCTCGGATGATCCTGCATGGATCGGAAGAGCTTCAGTGGGTGGAGTGGGGGGCGAAGGCTGCGGCCCGGCTTCGGCAGCCGACATCAAGGAAGCAATGATGAGCCTGTTCAGGACAATCTGGGGCGCTGTTGTCGTGGCGTGTACGGCCACGACAATGGCAAGTGTTCCTGCCTCCGCCCAGCAGGGACAAAAGCCCAACATTCTCTTCATCATGGGCGACGATATCGGATGGATGCAGCCGAGCATCTATCACCGCGGACTGATGGTCGGAGAAACGCCGAACATCGATCGCATCGGCAATGAGGGCGCGATGTTCACGCACTATTACGCCGAGCAGAGCTGCACGGCCGGACGTACAGCCTTCATCACCGGAATGCAGCCGGTTCGGGTCGGCATGGTCTTGCCGGAAATTCCAGGTAGCCCATCCTACCTGCGGACGGGGACGCCGACGCTTGCCAAGTTCCTGCTCGATCTCGGCTACGCCACCGGCGAATTTGGCAAGAACCATCTCGGCGACCACACCGAGTCGCTGCCGACCGCGCAAGGATTCCAGGAGTACTGGGGCTATCTCTATCACCTCGACGCCATGCAAGGGGTGAGCTTCCCGGACATCAACAAAACCCCGACCCAGCAGACCCTTGCCCCGCCATGCCAGAACACACCGATCCCGGGCGTAGCCGAGGTCCCCGGCGCTGTCGATCCGAAGACCACGGTCTGCCTGACGCCGCCGCGGCCAATGCTGGCGTGCAAGTCCTCGGACGGCACCGCCAAAAACATGACATGCAAGGATGAGGGCCCGCTGACCCTCGAACGATCGAAGACCGTGGACGAGGAAATCTCGGCGAAGGTCGTCGACTTCCTCGATCGCAACGACCCGAAGAAGACCAACAAGCCGTTCTTCGTCTGGTACAACCCGGCGCGCATGCACATCACGACCGTGCTGCCGGACAAGTACCTGGCCATGGTGGGGGAGCCCGGCGGCAAGGACTGGGGCGTCAACGAAGCCGGCATGAAGCAGATGGATGACAACATCGGCGTGGTGCTGAAGAAGCTCGAAGACATGGGCCAGCTCAACAACACGATCGTCGTATTCACCACCGACAACGGCGCCGAGACCATCACCTTCCCGGACGGCGGCACCACGCCGTTCAAGGGCGGCAAGCTCAGCACCTGGGAGGGCGGCATGCGCGCTCCGATGGTGATCCGCTGGCCTGGCGTCATAAAGCCCGGCACGATCAAGAAC
This sequence comes from Bradyrhizobium sp. 18BD, assembly GCF_054185225.1. NCBI lineage: Bacteria > Pseudomonadati > Pseudomonadota > Alphaproteobacteria > Hyphomicrobiales > Nitrobacteraceae > Bradyrhizobium > Bradyrhizobium sp. 18BD. The sequence goes on from NZ_JAVAYL010000016.1 coordinate 153,185, forward strand.
GAAATGTTTTCGGCCCTCGACTGGCTCCCGACTTTCGTCGAGATCTGCGGCGGGCCCAAGGGCGACGCACTGAAGCAACAGGTCGAGGCCGGCTATCCCAATATGGTCAAGACCACGCTCGACGGTGTTAATCAGACCGACTATCTGAGCGGCAAGTCCGACAAGTCGGCCCGCGACCACTTCTTGTATTACTCCGGCAAGGAGCCGTCTGCGGTCCGCTACAAGAACTGGAAGATGTACTTCGCGATGGTGTCCGACTCACCGGCGGGCTTCATTAACGGTGTGCGGCCCTATTCATGGACGCAGGTCGTCAACATCAAGCGCGATCCCTTCGAGACCTCCGTTGGCGAACAGCAGAAGACGCTGTTCGGCATGGCCGGGGCGATTGCATCTCCGTCGACCGCCTATGTCTATGACTGGAACATGCTGCCTATCGGACAGCAGTTGTGGTTGAGGCACCTCGAGACATTCATCAAATTCCCGCCGCTGCAGGACCCTGCCAGCTACAACCTGGAACAGGTCATGCAGCGGGTGAAGGACATGAGGACCGCCGGGGCCAGCGACTAGTCGGGCGCCTCGGGCCGCAACTTGAGAACAAGAAAAGAAGCGGCCGGTCTCAAAGGACCGGTCGCTCGTCCCAGAGCATTAGGATATCCGCAAGGAGGGATGATGGGCCTGCTTGCTTTGGCCGCCTGGGCGTCCGCAAGCGACAGATGAAGCGATTGATACGCTTGCCGCGCCCTCCCTGCGACAGATCGTAAACCTGGCCGCCCATGCGTTTGGGCAGTGAAAACTGGGAATTGCTCATGTCCATGATGAATCGAACCGGCTGGCGCCGCGGGCGTTCATCACGATCAACGACGGCACAGCGGCAGCAGGCGACGCGGCGGCCGCCCCCTATTGCCGCTACTGCCCCTACCCACCTAGTTACTGAGGCAACGCGAAAGTGCGGGCTCTGTTGGACAGGTGCCGACAGAGCCCCCGATCAGGAAAACCGGAACCACGACTGATTTGGAAGACCGAATGAACAGGAGGCATGCAATGCGCGACAAGAGATTGATGATCTTAGGCGCTGTTGCGATCGGCGCATCGGTGCTGGCGCTGAGTCCAGATCCTGCCGCAGCGAGAGGAGGCTTCGGCGGCGGTGGATTCCATGGCGGCGGCTTTCATGGCGGGGGCTTTGCGGGAAGAGGTTTCGGGGGCGGCTTTAGAGGCGCCGGATTCGCGGGAAGCCGCGCCATGGCTATTGGTGGTTTTCGCGGTGGCGCTGTGGTTGCGCGACCTGGCTGGGGCGGCGGCGCTGTGGTCGCACGCCCCGGCTGGGGTGGTGGTGCATGGCGCGGCGGATGGCGCCCGGGCTGGGGCGGAGGCTGGGCTGGATGGCGGCCTGGCTGGCGCGGTGGCTGGGGCGGATGGGGCTTTCCGATTGCGGCCGGCGTCGCCGCTGGCATCGCCGCGAGTAGCTGGGACTACGGCTATCCGTATGCGGGCTATGACCAGTGCTTGTTCTGGGACGGCTTCACCTGGGTGAACGGCTGCGATCAACCTTCCGGCTACTGGTGGTGAAGCTAGCCCGAGGGAGCGCTTGACACGCATCATATTCACCTAGGGGCGGCAAGACATGAAGCTTGTGAGCGGAATGTTCGCGGCAGCGCTCATGCTCGCGTGCATGGGAGCCTGCCAGGCAGCGGTACGCATTGCAAATGACCGTGGAGGACTGCTCGACAGCTACCTGGACAGTTATGAGGAGCTGGGTGCTTCCGGCCAAAGCGTGATGATCGACGGCCTTTGCGCGTCGGCCTGCACCATCGTGCTTGCAGCGATCCCGAACGACAAAATTTGCGTAACCTCGAAGGCCAACCTCGCTTTCCACGCAGCCTGGGTGGTCGGCGCACACCGACGCGCCATCACGAGCCCTGAAGCAACACGGATGCTCTTTGCGATGTATCCCGTGCCGGTGCGGCGCTGGATCGCTCGTCACGGAGGGTTGACTCCACGGACAATCTTCCTCCGCGGCAAGCCGCTGCAGGCGATGTATCGCTCCTGCTAACGTGATCGAGGTCCTCATGCACCCCTTGCATTATCACGCCAACCGTCGCGTTCTACTTTCGGCGCTCACACTATGGCCCGGACTGTGCGGACCGCTCCTGAAGCTCCCGGCGCAGGCGCAGACAAGCCCGTCGGGAAGCCCATTGCCTTCGTGGAATGACGGTGCCGCGAAGCAGGCGATCCTCGACTTCGTGCGCGTCACAACCGACACCGCGGGCCCGAACTACGTGCCAACAGAGGATCGAATCGCCGTCTTTGACCAGGATGGCACGCTCTGGGTCGAGCATCCCCTGTACACGCAAGTGGTCTATTGCCTGGACCGCGTCCCTACGGTGGCAGCGAACAAGCCGGAGCTCAAGAACGTTGAACCGTTCAAGACCGTGCTCTCGGGCGACCGGGAAGCGATCGCCAAGCTTTCGATGCGGGATCTTGAGCAGATCCTCGCGGCGACGCTGACCGGCATGTCGGTGGAGGAGTTTGACGCCGAGGCGAAGAAGTGGATCGAGACCGCTCGGCATCCGCGTTGGAAACGCCCGTATACCGAGCTCGTCTATCAGCCGATGCTCGAAGTCCTGCGCTTCCTGCGCGACAACGGTTACAAGACCTATATCGTGACCGGCGGCGGGCAAGACTTCGTGCGCGTCTACGCCCAGCAAGTCTACGGTATCCCGCCCGAGCAGGTCGTCGGAACCGCGGGCGGAACGAAATACAGCTACGGCAAGGACGGCAAGCCTTTCCTGACCAAAGAGCCAAAGCTCCTCCTGAACGACAACGACGCCGGCAAGCCCGAAGGAATTCACCTCATGATCGGCCGCCGGCCATATGCCGCGTTCGGCAACTCGACGGGCGATCGCGAGATGCTGGAGTGGACCGGTGCAGGCGCCGGCGCTCGGCTGAAGATGCTCGTGCTGCATGACGATGACGTCCGCGAGTACGCCTACGGCCCGGCGCAGGGTCTGCCGGACAGCAAGGTCGGCACTTTCACCCCCGCGCTCTACGACGAGGCGAAGAAGGATGGCTGCAGCATGATCAGCATGAAGAATGATTGGAAACGCGTCTTCGCGTTCCAATAGCTTGCCGAAAGTGCATAGCGCGTCCAGGAGGCTTCGACCAATTTCCCGTCAGCGAGGCGTCCGACCGGTTGCCGACATGCGATCCTCCATTGATCGCAATGCAAAATCGGTGGGTGGGTGGAGTTGGGCGAAGGCTGCGGCCCGGGCTTCGGCAGCCGACATCGAGGAAAGCAACCATGAGCTTGTTCAAAGCAATCTGGGGCGCGCTTGTCGTGGTGTGTACCGCCACGACACTCGCGTGCATGCCTGCCTCCGCGCAGCAGCAACGACCGCCCAACATCCTTGTGATCATGGGTGACGATGTTGGCTGGTTCAACGTCGGCGCCTACCACCGCGGAATGATGTCGGGCAGGACGCCGAATCTCGACAAGCTGGCGTCCGAAGGCATGATGTTCACCGACTACTATGCCGAAGCAAGCTGCACGGCGGGCCGCGCCAACTTCATCACCGGCGAATTGCCGATCCGTAGCGGATTGACGACCGTGGGTCAGGCGGGCGCCGATGTCGGCATACCGGACCAGGCCGTCACACTCGCAACCGCGCTCAAGTCGCTCGGTTACGCAACGGGACAATTCGGCAAGAACCACCTCGGCGATCTCAATAAATATCTGCCGACGGTGCACGGCTTCGACGAATTCTTCGGTTACCTGTATCACCTCGACGCGATGTCTGACCCGTACTGGTACTCGTTCCCAGCCGACCAGAACTATTACAACAAGTACGGCCCGCGCAGCCTGATCCATAGCTACGCGACGGACAACGACGACCCCACCGAGATGCCGCGCTGGGGCAAGATCGGCAAGCAACGGATCGTCGACGAAGGGCCGCTGCCGCCGTTCCCCGATATGTCGAACGTGCCGAATATGCACGATATGCCGTTCTTGAAGGCGAAGTACGACATGACCACCTTCGACGAAGTTTTGACCAAGGCCTCCAGCGACTTCATGGACAAGGCCAAGCGCGACGGAAAACCCTTCTTCGTCTGGCACAACACGACGCGCATGCACGTCTGGACGTTCCTGCAGAAGAAGTACAGCGCGATGCAGAACTCCGAGACGAACTACGGTCTCGAGGAAGCCGGCATGGCCCAGCTCGATGACAGCGTCGGCACCCTGCTCAAGCATATCGACGACATCGGCGAAACCAACAACACCATCGTCATCTTCACGACGGACAACGGCGCCGAGGTGTTCACTTGGCCGGATGGCGGCATGACCCCGTTCAAGGCGACCAAAGGGACCAGCTATGAAGGCGGCTTCCGTGTGCCGGCCATCATTCGCTGGCCAGGCCGCATCAAGCCGGGTTCAGTAGAAAACGGAATCGTCTCGGGGCTCGATTGGTTCCCGACACTTACGGCTGCAGCAGGAAATCCGAACATCACCGACCAGCTTCTCAAGGGCGTGACACTGGAAGGCCGCACTTACAAGAACCACCTCGACGGTTACAATCAGATGGATCTGCTGACGGGCAAGGGCCCCTCCGCTCGCCACGAGATCTTCTATTTCGCTGGTCCGCATCTCGGTGCTCTCCGCCACGATAATTTCAAGTTCCAGTTCTTCCAGCAGCCATACGGGTGGCCGGGCGAAAAGGACACCACGGACATGCCGACCGTCATCAACATCCGCCAGGACCCGTTTGAGCGGACGCCGATAACTAGAGGTGAAAGCCTGAACAACGCCGGCGGGGGCTATATGAACGATTTCATGGGCCGTGAATTCTGGCGGTTCGTGGTTGTTCAACAGGAGGTTGCCAGATTGGCGCAAACGGCAATCGAGTATCCCCCAATGCAAGCGCCGGCGAGCTTCAACCTTGAAGCCGTAAAAAAAGAGGTTGAGCAAGCCATCAAAGCTCATCAAGGGCAGTGATCGGCCCGACCTTTCAACATGCGGGCGCTCTCCTGAGAACGCCCGCAACCCACAACGCGATCGTCGGAAGGAGCCTCCAATGAACGGCGCGCTCTTGTCACTCGCACTGGTCACTCAACTTGGTGGTCCATTGGTAATATCCGTCGGAGATGTGGTGCCTGTTATCAACATCGAAAGGACCTGCAAAGAAACGGCGGCCACGGACTAGGCCATGGACCTCGATCTTCCTCAATCGGTCGAGAATTGCATGCGCGACGAGAATGCTGCGCAAGAGCGGCTTGCCGCCATCTGGTCAAATTATTCCGCTTCCATTCGTGACCGCTGCGCGGCCGAAGCGACGCTTTTGGGAACGGGCAGCTATGTTGACCTGTTGACCTGCATGCAGATGAACGCCCCGGCGACATTGTCACCAACACCGGCATTAAGGGGGCGCGGGCAAGAACCGGAACAAGAATTAGCACCGATCACTGTGCTCGCTGCCGAATCTGCATAGCCCGAATTGGCCCATATTGAGCAAGCTCTGAGGATCGCAGGTCTACTAAGGCAGAGCCGGTGGCGCGCAAGCTCTCCCGGCGCTGGGGTCGAAGCCAAGCCTCGGCAAGACGGACAACGCCCGGCTGCCGCTTTCCACTCAATCGTGTCACAGGCAGCGGTCGGTGGCATCGCCGTTGGTGGCCTGGTCCTGTGTTCGACGCGGTCCGGTGAACCGACCTCGGTCTTGCTTGTAGTCCTCTGAGGAAAGCGAGCGCCCAGATCGGGCGCTCGCTTTCGGGGTCAGCCTATTTGCTGTGCTGCGCCGCTATCGCCTTCTCGATCTGCTCTTTCACGGCCTCAAGATTGAAGCTCGCGCCCTTCTGCATCGGCGGGAACTCGATTGCGGTCTGGGCGACCCTTGCAATCTCCTTTTGGACGAATTGGAATCGCCAGAACTGGAAGGCAAACCAGTTGTAGAAAGCCAGGGATCCCTCAGCGCCCTTCGGCAGGTTCGTGCGCTCGAACGGATCGAGCCGGATGTTGGTAAGGATCGGCCAATCGACCTTCACCGTACCACCCAGCCAGCCCTGGGGCTGATCTGTAAAGCGGTATTTGAAGTCGTCGATGCGCACTGCGCTCAACGTCGTCTCGGTGAAATAGAGGATTTCATGCCGCTTCGAAGGGCCCTTTCCGGTGATTAAATCGGTCTGGTCGTAGCCGTCCAGATAGACCTTGTAGCTGCGATCACCCAGTTGCTTGCCCTTCTTGAGTTCGTCGGCAATGTTGGGGTTACCGGCCGCTGCGACCAACGTCGGGAACCAATCGAGCCCGGATACGATCGAATTCTCGACCTTGCCGGCTGGCACCTTGCCGGGCCAGCGCAGGATCATCGGCACCCGGAAGCCGCCTTCGAGGGCGGTCCCCTTGCCGCCGGCAAATGGCGTCTGGCCGCCATCGGGCCAGGTGAAGTTCTCGGCGCCATTGTCGGTGCTGAAGCCGAGAATCGTATTGCCTTCCAGGCCATTGTCCTTGAGGTACTTCATGACCGACCCGACGACATCATCGAGCTGGGCCATTCCGGCTTCCTCCTCGGACCAATTGTTGTCCGAGTTGCGCATGCCCTGATACTTCGGCGAGAGGTGGGTGACGACATGCATCCGGGTCGGGTTCAGCCACAGGAAGAATGGCTTGCCGTCGCGACGCGCCTTGTCCACGAATTTGAGCGCGTTATCGAGTATCTCGTCGTCTACCGTCTCCATGCGCTTTGGACACAGTTCGCCGGCATCCTCAATTCTCTGCTTGCCGACCTTGCCCCAGCGCGGTTGCATCGTTTGGTCATCAGTGTCTGTCGCCCAGCTATGGACCATGTTCCGCGGTCCCACCGTCGCCTTGAGCGCCGCCGGGTAGTTGACGTGGCAGGGATCCTCCATCGCATCCAGGTGATACAGGTAGCCGAAGAATTCATCGAAGCCGTGAACCGTTGGCAGGAACTGATTCAGGTCTCCAAGATGGTTCTTGCCGAACTGGCCGGTGGCGTAGCCCATCGACTTCAGCACGGTCGCGATGGTTGGCGCTTCGTCCGGAATGCCCAACGGAGAGCCGGCCTGTCCGACGGTGGTCAGCCCGGTGCGGATCGGCAGCTCGCCGGTGATGAAGTTGGCGCGGCCCGCCGTACAGCTCGCCTCGGCATAGTAGTCGGTGAACCGCATGCCTTCCGACGCCAGCTTGTCCAAGTTTGGCGTGCGGCCAGCCATGATGCCCTGGTTGTAGACGCCGATATTGGCCCAGCCAATGTCGTCGCCCATGATGAAAACGATATTCGGCCGCTGTTGCTGCTGCGCCGCTGCCGGCGGGATCGCCACCGTCGCTCCGGCAAGCAGCACGAGCAGGCCGAGGAATAAGCCCCTGATCCTGTTCATTTTCCGCTCCATTTGATTGACTGCCACAGCAGCCAGCCTGAACCAGGAGCGAATAGCGCGCTATGCAGATTCGGCTAACGCGGCATTATCGACTTTTGAGCGCTAACCGCAGAGGCTGATCGTGGGGCCCCTCTCCCTCGATTCGAGCAAATACAGTGGTAGCCCTCTCGTGGCGCCTGCAGACCTCCGAGACATCAATGCGACGGATAGATGCGATGACGCGGCCGATTCTGATGACTTTCTGCCGAAACTGCATAGCCTGCTCCGGGCGCTTCCACCCAACTTCTCGTCGACGATTTGCATCGTCAGAAGCCGATGGTTCGAGGAGCTGCTGGCAGATGCGGCTCTCAAACGTGAGGATTTGGGAGTTTTCAGTTCGTGGCGCACAAAAAGATCAGAGCCGGCAGGACCGATAAGCCTTCGAAACGCCCTTCCGCGTCGAGATCCGCTGAACTCTCGACAGGCGCCCGCCCCGACGGGTCCCACAGCCCATCCCGCCGCTCGTGGAGATCGGCGACGCTCATAGCCGTGCTGGCGACAGTTGCGACTCTCGCGGGTGGCCTGACCTTGCTGTTCGCCACCGAGGGCGGGCTAGTTCTGCCCAACGCTCTTCGCAGCGGCGGCGCGGCCCCTGCCCTGGCCTTCGTCGGCAGCGAGGCCTGCGCCGGATGCCACCAGGCCGAAACCGCGCTGTGGAAGGAATCGCAGCACAAGCATGCCATGCAACACGCGACGACTGCTTCCGTGCTCGGCAACTTCGACGATGCCAGTTTCGACTATTTCGGCGTCCATTCGCGCTTTTTCAGAAAGGACGACAAGTTCTTCGTCGAGACCGACGGACCCGACGGCAAGCTTGCGACCTTCGAGGTGAAATACACCTTCGGCATCGACCCACTCCAGCAATATCTCATCGAATTCGCGGATGGCCGCATACAGGCGCTCACAATCGCCTGGGACAGCCGGCCGAAGGACCAGGGTGGTCAACGCTGGTTTCATCTCTATCCCAACGAAGAGATCAAGCACGACGACGTGCTGCATTGGACCAGGCTCAATCAGAATTGGAATTTCATGTGCGCGGAGTGTCATTCAACCGGCGTGCAGAAGAACTACGACGCGGCCAATGACCGTTTCCACACGACGTGGACGGAAATCAGCGTCGGCTGCGAAGCGTGCCACGGCAAGGGCTCCCGCCACGTCGATTGGGCGCACAGCCAGCGGAGCTGGTTTGGAAAAGATGATGACCCGCGCAAAGGGCTGACCGCCTTGCTGAACGAGCGCGACGGCGTCACTTGGCACCCCGATCCGAAGACCGGCAACCCGCAACGCAGCATCGCGGCTGCGGTCACGCGCAGAGAGGTCGAGACCTGCGGGCTGTGCCACGCGCGACGCGGCGAGTTCTCAGAAGATTGGATGCCGGGACAACCCTTGTCCGATACGCATGCCATCTCCCTCCTTGCTCGTGGCCTGTATCATGCGGACGGGCAGATGCGCGACGAGGTGTACAATTACGGCCCGTTCAAGCAGAGCAAGATGTTCGCGGCCGGCGTCACCTGCAGCGATTGCCATGAACCCCATGCCGCGAAGCTGCGCGCTCCAGGCAATGGCGTTTGCCTGCAATGCCACGCCTCCGACAAATATGAAGTTGCCTCACACAGTCGCCACGAAGGCGTAACGCCGGCGGTAACCTGCGCGTCATGCCATATGCCTGTCAGTACCTACATGGGTGTCGACAAGCGGCACGACCACAGCCTTCGAATTCCGAGGCCGGATCTCTCCGTGAAGCTGGGCACGCCAAATGCCTGCAACAATTGCCATACCGACAAATCCGCACAATGGGCGGCCGACGCGATCGAGCGCTGGCACGGGCCTGTCCGAAAAGGCTTCCAGAACTACGCCGAGGCATTCCTGGCGTCCTGGACCGACCAAAGCGACGCGGCCGCGCTGCTGGCTACGGTGGCGGCCAGTCCCACAGCGCCGGCAATCGCGCGTGCGAGCGCTCTCAGCGAACTTCATTCGCGTGTCTCGCCTGCGAATATCGAGCTCGTCCGGAAGGGATTGGCCGATCCCGATCCAATGGTGCGGGTCGCAGCGCTTGACATGCTCGACGGCTTTCCGGGCGACCGGATCTGGCCGCTCGTCTCGCCGCTTCTTTCCGATCCAAGCCGCGGAGTTCGTATCAGGGCGGTGTCCGTTTTGGCCGCCGTGCCTCCTGCCAACCAGACCGCCTCCGATCGCGCAGCATTTGAGCGGGCGGCGGCCGAGTTCGTTGCGGCCCAACGCCTCAACGCGGACCGGCCCGAAGCTCGCTCGGCGCTTGGAAACTTCCATGCGCGGCGCGGGCTGACAACCGACGCAGAGAGCGAATACAAGGAAGCCCTGCGGCTCAGCCCCCAATACACGCCCGCAGCGATCAATCTGGCGGACCTGTACCGGCAGCTCAGCCGGGATCGCGAGGGAGAAAGCATCCTGAGAACAGCGATCACGTCTTCACGGCAAGACGGCGGCCTGCACCATGCTCTGGGGCTCACCCTTATCAGGCAGAAACGACCGAACGACGCGCTCAGCGAATTCCAGACTGCAAGCGAACTCGAACCTGACCGGTCGCGCTACGCCTACGTGTACGCCGTGGCGCTGCATTCGTCGGGCCGCGTCGGTGAATCAATTGAAGTCTTGAAGGCCAACCTGGTCCGGCATCCAGACGATCGCGACAGCCTGTCTGCCCTTGTCACGTTCAGCCGCGATTCCGGAAACATCGGAGCCGCCCTCGAATATGCTGAGCGGCTCTCTCGCCTCGTCCCGAATGACCGTGAACTAAACCGCCTCACCGACGATCTTCGCGCACGCTTGAAGTGATATAGGTGCTCAGTTCATCACAATAGTGCGTTAGCACCGGCGCTTCTATTTCGTGAACCTCGGCCTCGAGGACGTCGGCGGCGTTGCCGCCGCAGGCTGAAGATTGAACGTCAGCCAGACATTCCAGCCTGCTGGCCGATTTTCGTTGGCGAATTCGCCGTAGGCCTTCAGGTTCAGGTATCCCTGCATGTCTCCGACTGGGAAAATGTAACCAACCTGCGGTCCGACGCCGGCCACCCGCGACCGGAAGCAGCCGACGCGGTTGCCGGAGCCGCTGTCGCAGCCGATCTGCTGATAGAGGTAACCCACGAGGCCGACCTGCCATTGCTTGGTCAGAAATTGCGACGCGCCCCAGTCGAGGTGCATGTCGACACCATTCTGATATTGGGTAGCGGGGTTTTTGAAGTTGTATGTGAATCCCAGCACCGCCGAAGCTTCATGCCCGGTCTTTGGATCGAAATAGGTGTAGCCGCCACCAGCGTCGATTACCCAATGCCCGAGCCCTATATTTGCAAGACGGTCCGACTGATAGGCTCCGACCGGGATGTCACCGGTGATGTAGGCCATGTAGTTGTTGGTCCCGGCATTCCACTTCATCTGGAACATTGGCAGCAAATCGCCAAATGCAATGAGCGAGCTATCGATGGTGTCGAAGCGCGAGAAGGGGAGCGTAGCGCCGCCCGGGAACGTCAATGCCCCCGTGAGCGATCCCGCCAGCGACGTTGAGTTGGAGCCGTATAGGCCCAACAGGCTGGCAGAGGCCTGAGCACCCAGCACCGGCGTCGCAAAGGTGTAGGTCCCGGCCACAAGGCCAAGATCCACATTCGCCTTAACGTTCGCGTTCACGGTGGCCGTCAGATTCGCGGGAAAGCGACCAATCGAGATCTCGCGGGCCCGCGCGACGTCGGCGCCTGCGGAAACCGAGGTGTGATAATAGATCGAGGTCATCGACCAGCCCGGCGCCTGCGCGGGCACAGCCGCGAGGCTGCCAAAAAATCCGGGTATCCAGAAGCTGACGCCGCCTTCATCGGCTCGCGCCGCATCATTGGGGAGCATGAGTAAGACGGCAATTGCCGCCGCGCCAAACCGCCAAACAAAACCAGCCGTCGATGCCGACGTCCCGACCTTTATCTGCATCTGCCGATCCCCACTTTTCTACTGCCCTCCTGTCACGACCGAAGAACAATCCGGCCGTGTGAGGACCCGGAAAATGTGCAGATGCTACCACAGCGCGCCTATGCGGAACCGGCGCACTCCGAGCTTGTGCAGCTTTAGCGGGAGACTGTGCCTTCGCTGCCACAATTTCCCGGTGTGCGGATTGGTCTTCTTGCCGTTTTTGCATAGTCAGCCATGCTCGCGACAAGCAAAAGGTGCCCCCGCCAGCATCCCGTGACGTGATTCCGGCCTCGCTTGAAATGACCGATATCATGCAAGGAGATACGAGCCTCGCGCACCAGGTCCACCGGTGTCTCAATGGGCATTGGAATGCTGTCCTTCGAGCACCGCGCTTCGCTACTGGACGGTCATAGCGATCCGGTCCTAGCCGGCAATATTGCTCACAGCGGTAAGCGATCGTAGCGAGAGAAGAAGGTCGCGCGGCTGTCGCCGCCGACCAGCGCGGGGGCCACGAGCGCTGCCGCTTCGCGCGCCGCAGTTCCATCTCCGCGCGCGTGATCGGCGAGCTCGGACAAAATCTCGCAAAATGTGACGCGTTTCACATCGACGACGGGAATTGAGGCTTACCCTTGGTTCCCGGACGCAACTCCAAACGGATATGACGCATGAAACGGTTCCTGTTTTCCATGGTCGTTGCGGTTGTCGCGATCGGCGCAGCTTCGAGCGTGCTCAGATCACACGTGCTCTCCCCCTCAAGGCAGACCGGCATGCCGTCCGTCGAAGCGCTGCAGACCCAACGCTCGGGCACGTTACCCGACCAAGAGATCGAGGACCGCTCCGTTGTGTTTGCCAAGGAGCGGACGCAATAGGGCGTCGCGCCAGCCTCTCTCGTTCATTCCGCCGCAGCGGTTGCGGATCGCGGCCGGTTGTCGTCCGATCCGGTCCGCGCCATCTGCTCGTCGAGCCAGAGGCTATGGTGTTCGCGTGCCCAGTTGAGATCGACGTCACCCGAGCCCATGGCCTCGAAGGCGCCCTCCATTCCGATCGTGCCGATATAGATGTGCGCCAGCATCGCGGCGACGAACAACACGCCGACGATCGCGTGAACGATCTGGGCCATCTGCATGCCTTCGATACCCGTGGTGTAGAACGGGAACATGAGGACGTAGCCGCTCGCGGCGATCAGCCCTCCGCCGATGACGACAATCCAGTAGATCGCCTTCTGCCCGGCGTTGAACCGATAGGCCGGCGGATGATCATGGCCCAACATGCCGCCTCCGCGCTTCGCCCACTCGACATCCACCTTGTTCGGGATGTTGCCGGCGATCCACATCAGAAAGATCAGGACGACGCCGACGGTGAATGGGAAGCTCAGATAGTTGTGCGCGTACTTCGCCCATTGCGACCATTCGGAGAAAGCTTCGAAGCCGATCAACGGCAAGAGCAGCGGTCGTCCAAAGGTAATGTTCAATCCGGAGATCGCCAGAATGATGAAGCAGGTCGCGGTCATCCAGTGCACGAAACGCTCATAGACGTTGAAGCGCACGACAGTGCGGCCCGACCGTCCGCTTTCCAGACGAACCATGCCGCGCGTCAGATAGAAGATCACGATCGCCGCGAGCATGCCGATGATGGTAACGCCGCCGATCCAGCGCAGGATCACCGTACGGAATTCACGCCATTCGCGCCCCTGCGGTTGCACCAGCACACTGGAGCGTTGGTCGGGGATGCTGACGCGGCCCTGGATGCGGTCGAATTCCTGCAACAGCTGTTGCTCCTTCACCGAGCTCGCGGTCGGGTTGACCTGCTGGGCGCTCACCGGGACCGGCGCCGCCATGACGAGCAGGAGCAGAGCCCAGGCGCCGAAGGCAAGCCGAACGAACTTTCCACATGACACCATGAGCTCCTCCTGGATGTTCTCCGTCGCAACTCGCATCAGGACTCGATCGTCTCGCGATAGGCCGTCTTCCAGCCCCAGGCACCTGAGCCGTAGCCGCGTTTCAGCACGCGCTCCTTGTAGATCTGGGCGATGATCTCGCCGTCGCCAGCGAGCAGCGACTTCGTCGAGCACATCTCGGCGCAGAGCGGCAGCTTGCCTTCGGCAAGCCGGTTCGCGCCGTATTTCTCGTATTCCTCCTTACTGCCATCGGCCTCGGGGCCGCCGGCGCAATAGGTGCATTTGTCCATCTTGCCGCGCGAGCCGAAATTACCGACCTTCGGATATTGCGGCGCGCCGAACGGACAGGCGTAGAAGCAGTAGCCGCAGCCGATGCAGAGGTCCTTGGAGTGCAGAACCACGCCGTCGGCGGTGGTATAGAAGCAGTTCACCGGGCACACTGCCGCGCAGGGCGCGTCCGTGCAGTGCATGCAGGCCATCGAGACCGAGCGCTCGCCAGGCTTACCGTCATTGATGGTGACGACCCGTCGCCGGTTGATACCCCAGGGCACCTCGTGCTCGTTCTTGCAAGCGGTGACGCAGGCATTGCATTCGATGCAACGGTCGGCGTCGCAGAGGAATTTCATACGTGCCATCGTCGTTGCTCCTATGCCGCCGCGATCTGGCAGAGAGTGACCTTCGGCTCCTGCATGCCCGTCGCGGGATCGTAGCCGTAGGTGGTGATCGTGTTGGCGCTTTCGCCGAGCACGATCGGGTCGGTCCCCTTCGGATAGTTGCCGCGAAGGTCTTTGCCTGCGAGCCAACCGCCGAAGTGGAAGGGCATCCAGGCAACTCCCTTGCCGACACGCTCGGTGACGAGCGCCTTCATTCTTGCCCTGGAGTTGTTCTCCGCGCCCGTGACCCAGACCCAGCCGCCGTCCTTGACGCCGCGGTCGGCGGCATCGGCAGGATTGATCTCGATGAACATGTCCTGCTGCAATTCGGCGAGCCACGGATTGGTGCGGGTCTCCTCGCCGCCGCCCTCATATTCGACCAGACGGCCGGACGACAGGATCAGCGGGAACTGTTTGGCAATTCCCTTCTCCACCGCGGCCTTCTGCACGGAGAAGCCGATATTGGGCATCCTGAACTGTTTGGCGTCGGGCAGCGTCGGATATTTGGCGACGAGGTCGACGCGCGGCGTGTAGATCGGCTCGCGGTGGACCGGAATGGGATCGGGCAAGCCGAAGGCATTCATCCGCGCCTTGCCATTGCCGTAGGGTACGCAACCATGCGCCAGCGCGACGCGCTGGATGCCGCCCGACAGGTCCAGCGACCATGACACCGTGTCCGGATTGGCCGGATTGACCTTGTTGATCACGGCCATTTCCGCTTCGGTGAGTTCGGTGTCCCAGCCGAGCTTCTTCAGACTTGCCAGCGTGAACTCCGGATAGCCGTCCTGGATCCCCGATCCCAGCGAGTACGAGCCATCGGCGAGCAGGCTCACTTTCCGCGTCGTGCCGTCCGGCAGCTTCTCCTCCCGCTCGAGGCCGAAGCGCGGCCGGAACGTGCCGCCGCCGTCCATCACGTGCAGATTGGTATTGTAGAGCAGCGGCGTGCCGGGATGCTTGACTTCCGGTGATCCCCAGCACGGCCAGGGCAGGCCGTAATAGTCGCCGCCGACCTCGGGATCGTCTTTTGGCGCCCGCATCGTCAGCATGTCGAACTTCGCCTGGTTCTTCATGTGCGCCTTGAGGCGCTCGGGCGATTGCCCGCAATAGCCGGTCGACCAACTGCCGCGGTTCATCTCGCGAAGGACATCCTCTGCCTCAGGAAGATTGTTCTCGACCTTGATCTTCTTGAACATCTGGTCGGCGAAGCCAAACTTCTTCGCCAGGAGATAGATGACCTCGAGATCGTCCTTCGACTCGAAGATCGGCTTCACGATCTGCTCGCCCCATTGCAGCGAGCGGTTGGAGGCGACGCGCGACCCCTTGCACTCGAATTGCGTGGCGACCGGCAGAATGTAGACGCCATCCTTGCGCCCCGCCTCGACTGCGAGCGAGGCCCAGGTCGTCGGATGCGGATCGGCGATGACAAGCAGCTCGAGCGCCTTCAGGCCATTGAGGGATTCAGGAATGCGGGTGATGCTGTTGGAGGCATGTCCCTGCACGAACACCGCCTTCACATTGTCCTTCTGCGCGACCTGATCCTTCGGCAGCGTCACCGCTTCGAACCAGCGGGTCAGCGGGATGCCGGGGGTTTCCATGATCTGCTTGGTATCGAAGCGCGACTTCAGGAAGTCGTAGTCGACCTCCCAAACCCGCGACCAGTGCTTCCAGGCGCCTTCGGCGAGGCCGTAATAGAACGGCAGCGTGACGATATCGAGCCCGACATCGGTCGCGCCCTGCACGTTGTCGTGGCCTCGGAAGATATTGGCTCCCATGCCCGCTCCGCCGACATTGCCGGTCATCAGCAGCAAGATACAACTGGCGCGCACGTTGGCGGTACCGACGGTCTTCTGGGTCTGGCCCATGGCCCAGATCAGCGTTGCCGGCTTCTCGGTGGCAAACATCTTGGCGACGCGTTTGAGCTGCTCACCGGGAATACCGGTGACGCGCTCGACTTCTTCCGGAGGCCACTTCTCAACCTCCTTCTTGAGGTCGTCGAACCCGTAGACGCGCTGCCGAATGAATTCCTTATCCTCCCAGCCGTTCTGGAGGATGTGCCACATCATGCCGTAGAGCACCGGGATGTCGGTGCCCGGCCGCATCCGCACATATTCGGTCGCGTGTGCGGCCGTGCGCGTCAGGCGCGGGTCGATGACGATGAAGTTCGCCTTTTGCAGCTCCTTGCCCTCGAGCAGATGTTGCAGCGAAACCGGATGCGCCTCGGCCGGATTGCCGCCCAGGATGACCTGCGTCTTCGCATTGCGGATATCATTGTAGCTGTTGGTCATCGCGCCGTAGCCCCAGGTGTTGGCGACGCCGGTGACGGTGGTTGAATGGCAGATGCGGGCCTGGTGATCGGTGTTGTTGGTTCCCCAGAACGCGCCGAGCTTGCGGAACAGGTAGGCTCCCTCGTTGGTCATCTTTGCCGAGCCGAGCCAGTAGACGGAATCGGGACCGGACTTCTCACGCACGGCCTGAAGCTTGTCGCCGATTTCGTTGATCGCGGTGTCCCAGGAGACGCGGGTCCACTGCCCGCCCACGAGCTTCATCGGATAGCGCAGCCGCCGCTCGCTGTGCACGAGTTCGCGCACGGAGGCGCCCTTGGCACAATGCGAGCCGCGATTGATCGGGGAATCCCAGCTCGGCTCCTGGCCGATCCACACCCCGTTCAGGACCTCCGCCGTCACCGTGCATCCGACAGAGCAATGTGTGCAGACGCTCTTGCGGACGCTCGCGCCCGCGGTAAGTGGACCGGCCATCGCCGCTTCCGCCTTGCGCACGCCGCCGACCGGCAGGGTGCCGAGTGCAGCGAGCGCGCCGCCGGCAAGACCGGATTTGCGCAGGAAGCTGCGGCGGTCGAGACCGCGAGCCTCACCCGCAAGGGACTCCGCGACGGAGCCGTGGCGTGAAGAATGCTGGTGTGTTCGCCTGATCAGCACGGTCAGCCTCCCTTGGCCGGATAACGGTTGACGCGGTAAAAGGCCTTGACGTGATCAGTTTCCTTGTAGCGTGCCTTTCGCTTCTCATCGTTGGTTTCGCTATCGGCCTGCGCGGAGCCGACCAGCGGCATCGCGAACGTCGCACCGGCGCCGACCGTGCCGATTCCGACCTTGCGCAAGAAGGCACGGCGCCCGTTTGTGGTTTTCCCGTCTTCACTCATCGCATCTCTCCTGGACCCGCGCGTGCGGCTCAGTTGGCGAACGTGAATGCCTCCGTCTCGATCTCGATGAAGGCGCGACCCAACGCGCCGACCGCACGATAGAAGGTGGCGCTCTCTGCTCTCTCGATATCGGCGAACAGCCGCCCCATCCAGGGAGCAACGTGTTTCTCGAAGAAGACGCGCTGTACGTCAGACGACGCCTCGAAGCGGCCGCCGGCAAAGCCTGCCATGATCTCGCACAGGATGGCCGCGTGATCTTCCGGCTCCGAATTGTTCGCGACGCGTTCGATTCCCAACGCAGCAAGATCGGCGCGCAGGCGTGACAGCGGCCGCTCGTTGAGAAAGCCGGTCAGGTAGTAGGAGGCATAGGGCAAGACCTCGCCGCGGCCGAGCCCGACGAACAGGTCGAAATATTCGCGTTCGACCTTCGCTGCGTCGGGCTCGGCGGCGGCTGCGGCTAGCGCAGCATGCGCGCGCCCGAGCGGCGTTGCGTCACCGGACAATGTGGTCAGCTGGTCGAGGAGCCGTTCTGACGGCGCCGCGGACAAGAGTGTCGCCAGCAACCGATATTCCTGCGCACGCGCCGCATCGACGGGGTCAATCGACTCTTCGGACAAGAGCGGCTCGCCATACAGATCTGGCCGTAAGTCACTGCGCGATACGCCGGTAGCAGCTTCGACTGCAATCACCCGTTGTGCGGGTATCTTGCTCCAGTTCGAAACGGACGGCTGGCTGATCCCGATTTTGCGCGCAAGCTGGGCAACGCCGCCAGCGGCGTCAATGGCGCGATCGAGACCATCATCACGCACATGGACCTCCATCAAAGTCCCAGGTGCTCGATTTTGCTTTTGTTACAAAGCGCTAGACGAAGCGTAGTCCCGGTTCCGCGGAGGGTCAATCGCCTCCCATAGCCTGAGGCTATGGTCTTTCGTCGGGTGCCCGGCGGGGCAATGCACGACCATGCGTGCGACGCCGAACCGAGACTCGTTCGCTTTCGGGGCTTTCAACGTTCGTTGGTTGCGCTGCGGAAGGAACAGCGGGTTCGGTGGTCGCGGCCTCTTCGGCGATGATCTCAACGTCTGGCGTCTCGGCTTGGCGCAATTCCCGCGAAGAATCCGCAACTTCAGCCGGCGTCTCGGACCGCGCCTCGGCTGACCTGCCGAGGCCGCCGACGATCCTGTCAACGAGCGCGGCCAGATCTCCCTCGGAGCAATCCAGCGGACCAAAGCCCGGCATCGCCGCCGGATCGTTGAAGTCCCATGCATTCTCCGCAAGCCCTACGAAGTCGCGAATGGTGGGATCAGCACTCCAGGCGCGACGAAGCGCCGCGCGCGTTAGCTCCCGCGGAATCCCTTTGCGCAGGAAGGCTCTGACGTCCGTAGCTGATGTGATCGACTCGATCGAAGGCAGGCTCGACAGGTCCACTTCCATCTCGTCGTCCTTGACGGCGGGCTCTGGTACACACTGCACGTCGTCGTGCATTACCTTGTCCGGCGGCGTGGCGTTCGCCTTCGCCTCCTGCTTGCGGCGCGACCACCGCACTAGGAACTCGTCCTCACTCATTCGCCTCCGCCTTCATGCTGACGGCGCGCCAGCGCCTCCGGATCGGCCTGCCGTCGCTTGCGTTTGAAGAACTCCCGTTCGACGTGGTGCTCGGCGACGAAATTTTCAATCGCCTCGCGCAGCATCTCCGGCATGGGCACCGCCTCGACGAGATTGGCGCCGGCCTCGGTGAATGCCTCGCCTTCCGAGGGATCTGCGGTGGCGGCGGTCACCGAATAGGGCCAGGCGCCTTCTGCGGGCGACAACACAGTCCAAATGCTCGGACTGCCCGAAGCGAGATTGTCGCGATAGCGCGCCGTCTCTGACGGATAGAGATCGACCGTGGCACTCCCGGCGTAGAAAAGCGTCGTCCCGTCCTCTTCGCGGAGAACCGTCCACGGCATTGTGCCCAGCTCGTCTGGCAGCACAGCAACAGCTCGCCAGACGAAGTCGGTCCACGGCGAGCCCGCGTTGCGCCGCTCGACCACGATGCCGACGGGAAAGCGGAGAAGCGGCAGCGCAGCGGGGTTCACGTCACCATCTCCAGGCGTTTGATCGGTAGTCCCGTCAGCAGATTCTGCGGCTTCATCCGAAGCTTCTGGTCCGGCGTCATCGCGAGGATGAGATAGACCGGCTCGCCTCGCAGATCGTCCATAGCCGCGCTCGTGTCCGCAAACGTCAGGCGGAACAGCGCGAGCACGCGCCCGGCGCTGTGTTCGTCGAGCCGCTCGCCGTGCCAGAGACGGTCGCCTATTCTCGTGGCATCGGCGTCGAGCCCGACATACCAGGTGAGCCGCGCATCATGCAGCTCGCTCAGCGGCTCGACGGCGACATCGACCGCCAGCAAATGGGAGATCCAGCGCGCCATCACCTGCGCCAGCGCAATTGGTCCTCGGCCACCCGCGGTGAGGTCGAACGCCATGTCGAAATGGTCGCTTCGTTGCCAATAATCGCCGGCATTCTCGTCGCGTAGCGCGTCAAGCTGGGCATCGGTCGTTGCCCCCAGCATCGACATCAGCGAGAGCACAGGCGTCGGGCTCTGCCCACCGACGAGTTCTTCGTCGCCGAGCAGCAATGCCTGCTCATGCGGCAGGATGCGCTGCGGACGGAAGAACAGCTCGGCCGCACGCAGCACGAAGGGGTCGTCACAGCCATCGAGCGCATTGCGCAGGATCACATGGACGAGCTGATTGACGAATAGCGGCGGCAGATCGTTGGCGCGCGACCGGACGGTTGCGAGGTAGGACGCCTCAAGCGTTGGATGCCGCAAGAGCAGATCGCGAAAGGCGAGCACGAACCGCCAATTTTCGCGTGCGTCCTCATCGGCGACGGCCGCGACCTCGTCTGCGCTGACAACCTGGCGTGGGTCGCCGAGCAGCTCGCGGTGCAGCCTTCGTTCGACCGGACATGCATCGCGCGGCGGCATCAGCTCCGGACGGGCAAAACAGGCTTTGAGGAACTCATCGGTGACACAAAGCCCGCCGCTCTCGTCGCGATCGAGCAGATGGTGGCCGCACGCGATCCAGAAATCCTTCATCGCGGCCGCGGCTCCCGCCCCATATCGGCAAGGTGGAGATCATGGTCCGGCTCTACGTCATCCTCCACTTCCATGAACGAGAATGCCTTGCTGTGTCTCTGGCCTTCGCGCAGTTGCAACCTGCGGAACGCCTCGCGGACCTCGCCACCGCTTGCCGAGCGGTAGACAGCGATCAGCGAGCTGATCGGGTGGACGCAGAGCGATTGCACGAACGCGACTTCCTCCTCCGCAGCAGCTCTCGCGGTCACAATGTCCGGCGCGCCGAGGCGATCGACGAGTTGCTTGGCGAGGAGTTCGATCAGGGCCCGGCAATCGTCCTCTGTCGCCGGGACAATCTGCGCCAGTGTCGACCAGCCCCAGGATTTCACGCCGAGGAAGCCACTCCGGAAGGCGGCGCGCGCCTTGCCGGCCAGCTTCGCCGGATCCTGATCGCAGAAGCGGAAGGCGCCGGAGACGGCCCATTCGCCAGGCTCGGCTGCCGCGTCGAACACGAAAGTGTCGGAGGGATCTAGTGCGATGGTGCGCATGAGTTTCACAGCCGCGGTCCTCCGAGCTTCGGATCGAGCCAGGACGGCGTAGCGAGTGCTTCGACGAGTTCGCCCCGCTCGGTCCTGTCGGTGCCGATGCGCCGTGTGAGGAGATCGCCGCGATCGTCGATCCGCTGCAGCGTTTGCCGCTGGCGAGCCAAGCGGCTCAGATAGTCGCGCGCAACGCTGTCAAAACCATCGACCCGCCAGGTGTCGATCGCCCGCATCAGGTGCCGCGCAAAACTCTCGGTGACCTGCACGGCCCCAGCTTCGCCAAACCCCTCCTCGTCCAGCGCGGACGCAAGCGGGTAAACACCTCCTCCCTGGTCCGTCATCGCAACGGTCCGGATCATGGCGCCAAACACGAGCCAGGCCGGCGGATCGTCCTCGCGCGCGAACGACGGCCATCCCAGCCGTCCGCCACCGACCAGGCCGCCATCAATCCGGACCGCGTCGGGCCAGTCGATCGCCACCGTCTTGTTCGGTTGCGCATAGGCGCGAAGCGCGTCGGTGAGTGCGACCATGCCTGCATAGAAGGCGCGCCGCGCTGTGCTGAAGGATTCGCCCGGCTCGAGCACCACGGCAAATTCGGCAAGATCGAACCGCCCGACATAGACCAGCGTGCCGGCGCCGCTATCGTGTGCAATGCGGCAAGCGTGCGCAAAGGCGTCTCCACGCTCGCGCAGCCGGACGAGCGCGAACGGCGGCGGCAGATGGATCGGTTCCGCCAGGGAAACATGGATGGCAGGGGTCGACGGCAAGGCCGCCTCCACTTTCCTTTTCTTCCCGATAGGGAATATCTATACGAGGTGCAGAGACGGCGCGAGTCCGGTCTGCGCCGCATTGACGGAGGGATTCACCTGGAGCAGCAGCCAGCGAAGACCGTCCTGATCTGCTCGTGCGAGGACACGATGCGCCTCGACACGGCCGCGATCCGCCGTGGCTGCCCCAACTGCGAGATCAGGAATTTTCGTCACCTCTGCGGCGCGGAGCTCGATCATTTCCGCAATGCAGCAAAGGCGGACGGCGCGCTGACCGTCGCCTGCACGCAGCAGGCGGCGCAGTTCACCGATGAGGCCGGCGAGCGCCCTGACGGGATCACCTTCGTCAACATCCGCGAGACGGCGGGCTGGTCGCGCGACAGCGCGAATGCGGGCGCGAAGATGGCTGCGCTGCTTGCGGCGGCTGCTGTTCCCAGGCCAGACTATCCGCTGGTCACGCTGTCGAGCGACGGCATCATCCTGATCTACGGGCGCGACGACGCCGCGATCGACGCCGGCCGGCTGCTCGCGGACCACCTCGATGTCACCGTCATGCTCAAGCTGCCGTCAGACATCACGCCGCCTGCGGCGACGGTCTTCCCGATCGTGAAGGGCACGATCCGCAACGCGCGCGGACACTTTGGCGCCTTCGAACTCACCATTGACGACTACGCGCAGCCACGCCCCTCTTCGCGCGACCGCTTCGTATTCGAAGCTCCGCGCAACGGGGCGACCTCGCGCTGCGATCTCGTGCTCGACCTCTCTGGCGAGATGCCGCTGTTTTCCGCGCACGATCTGCGCGACGGCTACCTGCGGGCAGACCCCAGAGATCCCGCCGCTGTGCTGCGCGCCGTGCTCGCCGCGCGCGATCTCGTCGGCAACTTCGACAAGCCGAAATATGTCGACTTCACGCCCAGCCTTTGTGCGCATTCGCGCTCGAAGCTGACCGGGTGCCACCGCTGCCTCGATCTGTGCCCTACCGGCGCGATCACGCCTGCCGGCGACCATGTCGCTGTCAATGCGGAAATCTGCGCGGGCTGCGGGCAGTGCGCAGCCGCCTGCCCCACGGGCGCTGCCTCCTACGCGCTGCCACCGCCCGACACCCAGTTGCAGATCATGCGCGCCATCTTGCTCGCCTATCGCGAGGCCGGCGGCACGCATCCGGTGCTGCTGCTCCATGACGGTCCACACGGCACGGCGCTGATCGACGCGCTCGCCCGGCACGGCGACGGACTGCCGGCCAACGTGCTTCCCCTCGCCGTTAATGAGCTGACACAAGTCGGGTTGGAAGCGGTCATCGCCGCGTTCGCCTATGGCGCGTCCGCCGTGCGGTTCCTGCTGCGCGCAAAGCCTCGGCACGAGGTGACCGGGCTGTCGCAGACGATCGCCTTCGCCGAGGCCATTCTTGCGGGCCTCGGATTTGACGGGCACCGTGTGACCACGATCGAAACCGACGATCCCGACGCGCTCGGCGCGCAACTGCGCGGGCTCGATATGCTTGCCGCGGTCGCGACGCCGGCAACCTTCAAGACAGTCGGAAAGCGGCGCGACCTGCTGCGATTTGCCTTGAGCGAATTGCATCGCCTGGCGCCCAAGCCCGTCGACGTGATCGCCCTGCCAGCAGGCGCGCCGATCGGCGCGGTAAGCGTCGATACGGATGGTTGCACGTTGTGCCTCTCCTGCGTCTCCGCCTGTCCGACCGGCGCGCTGCGCGACGATCCCGAGCGTCCGGTGCTCAGATTCGTCGAAGATGCCTGCGTGCAATGTGGGCTGTGCCAGAGCACCTGCCCCGAGAAGGTTATCACGCTCAAGCCGCAGATCGATTTCCGCGCCGGCCGCGCGCCGGCACAAATGATCAAGGAGGAGGAGCCTGCGCTCTGCATCCGCTGCGGTGCCGCATTCGGCGTCAAGAGTACGATCGATCGGATCGCGGCGAAGCTGGAGGGCCGGCATTGGATGTATCCGGCCGGCGACGAGCGTCTCGACGCAATCAGGATGTGCGCAGATTGCCGCGTGACCGTGATGAGCGAGCGGCAGTTCGATCCGTTCCAGTCCGTTCCGGAACGCGCGCCGCCTCGAACCACCGAGGACTATCTGCGAGGGAGGAACGGCAAGTCTTAGGATGCGAACCTGCTCGATCCGATTGCACCTCTCTCATTGCGAGGTCGCCCGGGCCAGGAAGTCCGTTAGCGCACGGCGGTCTTCGGCCGAGCCGATACGCTGCTCCGGCATCTTCGTTCCCGGCGTGTAGGCATTGGGGCCCACTTCAAACATCTTTGCGACGGTCTCGGGCGTCCAGACAATATCCATCTTCTTGAGAGCCTCGGAAAACCGATAGCCGGGAAGTGAAGCTATCTTCCGGCCGAACAAGCCGGCAAGCGTCGGCCCCGCGCGTTGTATCCCCTTCGACGAGAGCGTGTGACAGGCCACGCAGGCGCGAAAGACCTCGGCACCGTGGTCTCCCGCATAGGCGGCGAGCGGATCCACCGGCGTCCCGAACCGGTTCGAACCGACCGGCTCGCCGCTCGGCACATTCCATCGCCGGATCTTCCCGTCCGCGGCTCCGGTCACGAGCGTCGCGGCATCATGGAGGAAGGCGAGTGACCAGACCGGGGAACCAGGGACCACGAGTGTCCGCAGTACACTCCGGGACTTGCGTTCGACAATGGTGACCGTGCCGTCGATGCCCGCGGCGGCGATCAGTGCCCCATCATCGGAAAGTGCCAAGGCAACGATCGGTTTCGAGCCTGCCGCAATTTCACCGGACAGCTTTCCATCCATCGTCAGCATACGCAGCTTGCCATCCGATCCGCCCGCGACGATCTCGCCATCGGGCGCGACCGTGACCGCATTCAACGGCGCGGGCAACGTCACCACTTCGGGCTGACCATCCCGCAGGTGCCAGATGCGCAACGCAAGATCATAGCCGACGCTTACGAGTGACATGCCGTCTGGCGCGAACGCGACACCGTTCACATTCTGCCGGTGACCTTCAAACACGCGGGCCGCACCATCCGCTAGTGACCAGAGTCGCACGCTGTGGTCCCAGGAGGCCGAGGCGAGCTTTGATCCGTCCGGTGAGACCGCCAGGGCGACGATCGGGCCGGAATGCCCTTCCAGGACGAGGTCGGGCTGCTGCTGGCCTGCGGTCCAGACCGCGATCCGGGCGTCGGCACCGGCGGTTACCATCCGACCATCCTTCAGGAAGGCGACCGCATTAACGGCATCAGCATGATACCGCAGCACCTCAGTGGCCGCGTCACTCTTCAGCGACCAGCGAATGGCAGCCGTGTCGAAGCTCCCTGACAGCAGACTGTCACCGTCAGGCGAAACCGCCAGCGCCCGGATGGGTCCGCCGTGACCTGCCAGCTGCGCCTGCGCCGCTGACGCAGCAAAAACAGTCACTAAGAGGGCGGCCGCAGCCCATGCGCCCGAAGCCCATGCGATCGACCTTTGCCGGCCCTGGTCCATGGTCTTGAGAGTGCCCGACAGGATAACCAAGATAAATGTCCGCGGCGATTACGCCTATTGTGTGCGCTGCATCAGGACCCGTTCAGACATTCTTCGCTTGAATGCCGGCGGCGCGAGTCCTAGCCTTTGCACGTTACGTCTTTGCTCGTCGCGTCAAGGAAGACGACATGCAGGGGCGATCGAGACCATTGCTGCGGATGATCGCGCGGCTATGCGCCGCTCACGCGTTCATGACCGCGCCGGATCCGGCCGCGCGAGAAGCTTCGCCTCTCCTGGTCTTCACAATGGTTGTGCTCGCGCTGCTGCTGGCTATCCTGGAAGTGGACCTGCACAGCGCCGACCTCGAGTCCTGGGGGTTGATGGGCGATTCGTTTTCGGCGGCCCCGATGTTTAGAGGTCCTTAAGCCGGTCGAACTGGGGCGAACTTTGAATCGATCATCGGAGGTGCTCACCACAGGCTACATCGTGAGATACGCGCCGCCGTTGAAGAATGGAGTTTGCAGATGAAGGCTTTCCTGCTCGGCTGCGCGGCAGCCGTCGTGATTGCAATTGCAGCAATGGCTGTCTTGAACGAGGTGCAGGAACCCGTCGAGCAGGCGTTCGCGACAACCGGTGTCCGTCTCTAAGAGGGTCCGCCCTGCGCGTGAAGACCGCGATCTCAGGGGTATCTCTTTGTCCTTCATTGTTGATTCTTCGTTCCCGTCCATCAGATACCCCAGCGTAGCGCGGCGGTATGCACCGGCGCGTCCCACAAGTCCTTTGACTGGCTGTCGAGCACGGAGACGGTGATCGACGCACCAGCCATGTCGAGGGACGTCACGTAGGAGCCGGTCAAGAAACGCGTGGCCGCGATCCCCGCTCCGTCCAGAATGCGCTTAGCGCTGTTGGCCATCAGATAGAGCTCGATCAGCGGCGTCGCGCCAAACCCGTTGATCAGAAGAAGCACTTCACTGCCCTTGCTCGGCGCGAGATCACCCAGGATCGCGTTGAGCATCTCGGCAGCAATCGCATCGGCGGAGGCCAGCGGCACCCTGCGGCGTCCCGGCTCGCCATGAATGCCGACGCCCATTTCCATTTCATTGTCGGCAAGTGTGAAGTTCGGCCGGCCCGCCGCCGGAACCGTGCACGGCAGCAGCGCCACCCCCATCGATCGGGTGCGCCTGTTAACGTCATCGCCGAGCGTCTTGAGCGCGGCCAGTGGCAGGCCCTTTTCGGCTGCTGCACCAACCATCTTTTCAACGATCAGCGTGCCTGCGACGCCGCGACGCCCGGTGGTGTAGGTCGATTTCTCGACCGCGACATCGTCGTTGGTCACGATGCTTGCAACCTCACGCCCGGCCATCTCGGCGGCCATCGTGAAATTCATGACATCGCCTTCGTAATTCTTGACGATGAAGAGCACGCCGGCTCCGGTGTCGACGACCTCGGCCGCCTCGATCATCTGATCCGGCGTCGGCGAGGTGAAGACCTGGCCCGGACAGGCGGCATCGAGCATGCCGTGGCCGACGAAGCCGGCATGAAGCGGTTCATGGCCGGAGCCGCCGCCCGAGATGAGCGCGACCTTGCCCGGCTTCAGGGTGCGGCGGCGCACGAACTTCCGCTCGGCGCCGAGAAGCAGGATATCGGCATGGGCGGCTGCCAAGCCGTCGAGACTCTCTTCGAGCACCGTGTCGGTGCTGTTGATCAGCTTTTTCATGGCGTCCTCCCGGTTGTCTTTTTTGCGTTTCGAATTCGTCAGCCGATGCTTTCGGCGTAGCGGGCGAGCTGAGCAGCAAAGTCGACGATCAGTTGCTCCAGCGCGCGGTTTTTCTTGTCGTCACCGAGATCTGGCACCGTCACGGTAACAACGCGCGTGCGCGCCTCACGATGGGCGCCGCGCAGCCGTCCCGGATGCGCGCGACCATAGGCTTCGAGGAAAGCGGCCCGCTCGGTACCGGAGAGATGGCAGACCTCGAAGATGATCGCGACATGCTTGGCCGGGATCGGCACCAGGTAGGCCGGATTGGTGATCTGGCTGACGAAGGAGCGGTTCTTGCCGAGCGCCGCCGCGAGCTTCAATCGCGTCCCGGATGGCCGGTTGTCGAGGGCCCGCCGCAGGATGAGCTTGTAGTCCGCGACATTGCTGTCGCCCGGCCGGCTTGTGTCCTCGCCTGCATCGTCCGTCATGCGGTCACCCCGGCGATGGCAGCCTTGAGCCGCGCCACCGCAATCGGCGAGACCGAGAGGGTCGTCAGGCCCGTCGCCAGCAGCGCATTCGTCAGGCGCGTGTCGGCCGCCGCATCGCCACAGAGCGAGACCTCGACACCGCGCTTTCGCCCGGCCTCCACCGTCCGTGCAATCAGCGCCAGCACCGCCGGGTGGCTGGCATCGTTGAGGTCGGCGACAGCACCGATATCGCGCGCCGCCGCCATCGTGTATTGGGTCAGGTCGTTCGACCCTATGGAATAGAACGCCGCGCCAAAGTCCTCGGCGCATAGCGCTGCCGCCGGGATCTCGACCATGATACCGAGCGGCGGCCGGGCGCAGGCGATCCCTTCCGCCCTGAGTGCCACGAATTCCGCGTCCAGCATGGCGTTGGCACGATCGAGCTCCGAGGGGATCGCGACCATCGGCAGCATCACCTTCAGCGTCCCATGCACGGCCGCGCGGCATAGCGCCCGCAACTGCACGCGAAACACCTCCGGCCGCGCCAGAGAGAGCCGGATCCCACGCATGCCCAGGAATGGATTGCGCTCGCCGTCGACCGTCACGCCAGGAATTGGCTTATCGCCGCCGGCATCAAGCGTGCGGATCGTCACTGGCCGCTCTGCGGCCCATTCGAGAATGCGGCGGTAAACCGCGTATTGCGCATCCTCGCCGGGCAGACCTCTCGACCCCTCGAACAGAAACTCCGTCCGTACGAGGCCGATGCCGTCGCAGATGGCGGGATCAAGGCTCGCGAGATCTTCGGGCGCAGCGACGTTGAGAAGGACGGCGATACGTCGGCCATCGGCCGTCGCTGCCGGCTTGAGACGACCAGCGTCGGCAGCAATCTGCGCGGCATTCGCTGCCGCCATGCGGCGCTCGAACAGGCGGCGCGTTTCGGGCTGGGGATCGAAGATCACGGTGCCGGTATCGCCATCGACCAGCGCCAGCGACGGCGGCTGTCCGTTCCATGGCAATGGCCCCAGTCCGACCACCATGGGAGCGCCACGCGATCGCGCGAGCATCGCGACATGCGACGACGGCGATCCGCTGGCGAGCGCAATGGCACCGCCGCGGGTCCAGTCAACGGCGAGAAACGTCGATGGCGAAATATCATCACCCGTGACGACGGAATCGCCGGAGATCTTTGCGGTCGTGTTTGCGCCAGTCAGCCCGGCAAGCACGCGATCGCGAATGTCGACCAGATCGGCAGCACGAGCCCGGAAGTATTCCTCATCCGCGGCGCGATAGCCGGCGATCTCCGCATCGAGGGCTGTGCGCCAGGCCTCATCGGCAGCCGTGCCGGCCGCAATAGCTTCGTAAGCACCCTCCGCAAGCGCATCGTCACCGAGCATCGCGACCTGGAACTCCAGGATCTCCGCGGCTTCGCCATGAACCGTCGCGATCAGTTCGGCAAGCTCGGCTGCTGCCCCCTCGATCGCCGCCTTCAGCGCTGCGGCCTCCTGCGCGGAATCGCCCCTCGCCGCCCTGCTCGCCACTTCGGTCCTCAGCACGGAGACCGGGCCGATGGCGAGGCCTGGCGAGGCGGGATGGCCGGTGAGGTAAATCTCGCCCACGATTCTACGCCTCGCCGAAACCGTCATGCACCAGCGCCAGCATGGCCGCGAGCG
Organism: Bradyrhizobium sp. 18BD; assembly: GCF_054185225.1. Taxonomy (NCBI): domain Bacteria; kingdom Pseudomonadati; phylum Pseudomonadota; class Alphaproteobacteria; order Hyphomicrobiales; family Nitrobacteraceae; genus Bradyrhizobium; species Bradyrhizobium sp. 18BD. The sequence continues at coordinate 181,894 of NZ_JAVAYL010000016.1, forward strand.
CCGCATCGCCATCGGGACCGGCGACACGGAAATGCAGCGTCGCGCCCTGCGGCGCTTTCACACGCATCACCTTCACCGGACTCTTGGCATCGGTCCAGGGTCCCTCGGCCGCAAGCGCAATTTCGATCTTGGCGACAAAGCCTTTCGCACATTGCGTGAGCTTCACCGACGGCCGCGCGTGCAGGCCGACCGGATTGACGAGGACCGCCGAAGCGGTCAGCGGCGCAAACGTCTGAGCCGCCCGGTTGGCGTTGGCATCATGCATAGAATTCCTCCGCACTGCGCTTGACGGCGGCAAGCGATGAGCCGCCCGAAGATTCGGTCGCAGCGATCACAGCCCCCTCGACCACCGGGGCATTACAGACCAGCACGCGCGCGCGCCGGTCTTCCGGGAGCATCTCGACCGCCATCTCCGAATTGGTCTCGGCACCGCCGAGATCGACGAGGATCGCAACACCCGCCGGTGACCAGGCCGTCTCGATCGCCTCGAGGATTCCTGCAACATTCGTACCCAGGCCGCCGTCGACATCGCCGCCGGTCCAGGCCAGCGGCACTGCGTCCCCGACCATCTGGCGCACCATATCGGCCGCGCCTTCCGCGATCTTCGGCGAATGCGACACGATGACAATTCCGACGTTGCTCATGTATTGACCTCGAACTCCAGTGTCTCAACCGCTGCGCCGATCAAAAGGGACGCCGAGCGCGAGCCCGGGTCCATATGACCGATGGAACGTTCGCCCAGAAACGACGCGCGGCCGCGGATCGCCTGCATCGGCGTGGTGCGATCGGCCGCTTGCACTGCCTCCGCCGCGATCGCCTTGGCGTCGCCGCCTCCCGCGAGAACGGCGTGCACCGGCACCAGGACATCCAGCAGTGTTTTTTGCCCTGCCTCCGAGCGGCCGCGCGCCTTCACGGCCTCGATCGCTTTCTCCGTCGCCGCGACCAGATCGGCCCGGCTGGGCTGCTCCGGAAGCGCCTTCCCCAGTTCCATGAAGAACGTTCCGACCAGCGGCCCCGAAGCACCGCCGACCTTCATCACCAATGTCATTCCAATCGCCTTCAGCATTTCTGGGAGCGACTTGTCGGCAAGGCCCGGCAATGCTGCCAGCACAGCCTCGAAACCGCGTTTCATGTTGAGCCCGTGATCCCCATCGCCAATCGCCTGATCGAGGCTCGTCAGCTCGTCCGCGTGCTCGATCACTGACCTTGCCAGCGCTTGCACCAATCTTTCCCTGGCTACCCGATCAAGGCTCATGCCGCTACCCTCCAGCCCTTCGCATCGAAAAACAGCGGCTTGTTCAAACGGAGCGACACGACGTCTCCGGCGCCAAAGCCCGCCTCGGGATCCGCCAGCGTCACAACCGGCCGACCGGCGAGGTCGAGATGGAGATGGCTCTGGTCGCCGAGATGCTCGACCCGCTTGACGGTCGCAGAGACGTCGCCGCCACCGCGCGCGATCGTCAGGTGCTCGGTCCGCGCGCCGATGATCTCGACACCGGTTGGCGCGCCGGCGAACAGGCCCGCCGGCAGCAGATTGATCACCGGCTGGCCCAGCCGGGCCGCAACATGCGCGTTGATCGGGTTCTCGTAGATCTCCCGCGGCGTGCCGATCTGCATCAGCCGTCCGCCTTCGATCACACCGATGCGCGACGCCATCGTCATCGCCTCAGTCTGATCATGGGTGACGTAGAGGATCGTCGCGCCGAGATCGACCTGGATCCGCTTGAGCTCGAGGCGGAGCTCGCCGCGCAGCTTGGCATCCAGCGAGGAGAGCGGCTCGTCCATCAGATAGATCGAGGGCGAACGGACCAGGGCACGGCCGATCGCGACGCGCTGCATCTGCCCGCCCGACAGCTGCGTCGCCTTGTTGTCCAGCTTGGTCTCGATGTGGAGCAGACGCGCCACCTCCTGCACCTTCGCGCGGATATCCGCTTCGGGCACACGGCGGGTCGGCGCGCGCAGCGCGAAAGCCATGTTCTCGAACACGGTGAGGTGCGGATACAGCGAATATTGCTGGAAGACAAAGGCAACGTCGCGATCGGCCGGCGCATCGCCGGTCACGTTGCGCCCAGCGATGCGGATCGAGCCAGAGTCCGGCTGCTCCAATCCGGCGATCAAGCGCAATGCCGTGGTCTTGCCGGCACCGGTCGGCCCGAGCAATGCCACGAACTCGCCGTCGCCGACGGTCAGCGACAGATCGCTCAGGGCTCGAGTCTTGCCGAAGGCCTTCGAGACGGCGTTGATCTCGACTTCAGCCATGCGCGCCTCCTTCATGCAGCGCGGTGCGAATCGCCCGGCCGGATGCCTTGTCGAAGATCGACAGCGTATCGGGCCGGAAGTCGAGCCCGACTGTCTCGCCGGTCCGGAACGACCTACTGCTGGGTGAGCGGGCCTTGAGCGCGCCGTAATGCGTCGTCACGGTCACGATCTGCGTCGTACCCAGATATTCCGTGCCATAGACCTCGCCGCGCACCATGCCGCGATCGGTGAAACGCACATGCTCGGGCCGCACCCCAAGCACGAGCTCACCCTCCGCCATCGCTTCGCGCGCCGCAGGAATGACCACATCGCGCTCGCCAAGCCTGATCGCCTCCGCGCCAGTCTGCAGGCCGCCACGGAACGGCAGGAAATTCATGGGCGGCGAGCCGATGAAGTCGGCAACGAACAGCGACGCTGGCCGGTCATAGATGTCGCGCGGGCTCGCGACCTGCTCGACGACGCCATTGTTCATCACCGCGATCCTGTCAGCCATCGCCATGGCCTCGAGCTGGTCATGGGTGACGTAGACGGTTGTCGCGCCGAGCCGATCATGCAGGGCCCGCAGTTCATGAATCATGGCCTCGCGCATCTCTGTATCAAGCGCACCGAGCGGCTCGTCCATCAGAAAGCATTTTGGCTTGCGTACAATGGCTCGTCCAAGCGCGACACGCTGCCGGTCGCCGCCGGCAAGGCCAGAGACGGAGCGGTCGAGAAGGTGCGATATCCGCAGGATGCGCGCAGCCTCGACGACCCGACGGTCGCGCTCGGCCGCACCGATGCCCTCGCATTTCAGGGGAAAGCCGATGTTGCGCCGGACATTCATGTGCGGATAGAGCGCGAAGAGCTGGAACACGAAGGCGATATCGCGCGCCGATGCGCGGTTCATCGTCACGTCCTCGCCGTCGAGCCGGATGGTGCCCGCCGTCGGCAGCTCCAGGCCGGCGATCATGCGGAGCGTAGTCGTCTTGCCGCAGCCAGACGGTCCGAGCAGGCAAAGGAACTGGCCGTCCTCCACCGTGAAGCTGGCTGACTTGACCGCATGAAACGTCCCGAAGGACTTGTCGAGCGCCTCGACCTTGATCTGTGCCACCGCGCCCTACTCCCGGACCTTGGACACGATGGTGAACATCACCGTGCCGAACAGGGTCGTCGCAAACGACCAGGAATACAGCGTCAGAGACAGCGGCTGCATCAGCATCACCACGCCGGCGGCGATGATCGTCGTCGCGATGGCTTCGAGCGGACCGCGGCGCAAGACGCGATCGGCGAGACCACGACGTACGATGGTAGGGACGAGATCGACACTCATTTGCGGACAGCTCCAAAGGTGATGCCGCGCAGCAGATGCTTGCGCAGAAGCACCGTGAACACCACGATCGGCACCAGGAACAGCGTCGTGCCGGCGGCCACTGCGGGCCAGTCCTGTCCGCCCTCGCCGATGATGATCGGAATGAACGGCGGCGCGGTCTGCGCGTTGCCCGAGGTGAGAAGCACCGCGAAGGCGTATTCGTTCCAGGCGAAGATCAGGCAGAAGATTGCGGTTGCCGCGATGCCCGTGGTGGCCTGCGGCAGCACTACCTTCACGAAAGCCTGGAAGCGGGTGTAACCGTCGATCATCGCGGCCTCCTCGTACTCGCGCGGGATCTCATCGATGAACCCCTTGAGCAGCCAGACCGCGAGCGAGACATTGACCGAGGTGTAGAGCAAGATCATCCCTAGTCTTGTGTCCGACAAACCGACGGTGCGGTACATCAGGTAGATCGGAATCGCGACCGCGATCGGCGGCATCATCCGGGTCGACAGGATGAAGAACAGCAGGTCATCTTTCAGAGGCACGCGGAACCGCGAGAAGCCATAGGCCGACAAGGTGCCGAGCGCGACGGCGAGCACAGTCGAGCCGAACGCAATGATGAGCGAGTTGACGAAGCGCGGCACGTAGTTCGAGGGGCCGGCGACCACCATGTTGCGGCTGCGCGCGATGTCGTCGCAAAGCCCCTGCGGAGGCCCGAGCGAACGGATGAACTCCGGCGTCTGGCGCGACCGGGTCGTGAAGAGGTTACAGAAGCCTTCGAGCGACGGCTTGAACATCACCTTGGGCGGATAGGAGATCGCATCGTCCGGCGACTTGAACGCGGTGAGCATGATCCAGACCAGCGGGATCATGGTGATGATGGCGTAGAGCACGACGAGTGAGCCGGCAAAGCGCCGCGTCGTGGCCGACGGCTCGACGACCGAATGGGCTGTGGTGGCTGATGTCATCGGCTTTTCACCTTGTTCAGCGCCTTCACATAGATGTTGGCGAGACCGAAGACCGTCACGAACAGGATGATCGCGAAGGCCGAGGAGTAGCCGGTGCGCCAGCTCTCGAACGCCGCCCGCTTGAGCGTGATCGAGGCGACTTCCGTGGTCGATCCCGGCCCACCGCCGGTGAGCAAATTGACCATGTCGAACATCTTGAAATTCTCGATGCCGCGGAACAGCACCGCCAGCATGATGAACGGCAGCGCCATCGGCAGCGTGATCGACCAGAACTGCCGCCATTTCGACGCGCGATCGACCTCGGCCGCCTCATAGATGTAGTCCGGGATCGAACGCAGGCCTGCGAGGCAGATCAGCATCACATAGGGCGTCCACATCCAGGCATCGACGATGACGATGGCCCAGGGGCTCAGCGTGACGTCGCCGAGCATCTGGAAGGACGAGGCGGCGCGGCCGGTGAAGAAGGCGACCACGTAGTTGAACAATCCGATCTGAGGCTGATACAGGAACGTCCAGAAATTTCCGACGACTGCCGGCGACAGCATCATCGGCAGCAGGATGATGGTGGTCCACATCCCGTGGCCGCGGAACTTCTTGTCGATGAGATAGGCGAGGCCAAATCCGAGGACGGTCTCGATCACCACCGTCCAGATCACGAAATGCGCGGTGACCTGCATCGCGGCCCAGATGTCGGGATCGGTCAGGATCGACTGGTACCAGTCGGCGCCCAGCCAGATCGTCGGCACGTTGGCCCGGTTGGCGCGGTAGTTTGTGAACGACAGATAGATCGTCCAGAGCAGCGGGAAGATATTGATCGCGAGCAGCAGCACGATCGTCGGCGTGATGAACAGCCAAGCGAGCGTCTTGTCCGACAGGCCCCGGATACGACGCGCCACGCCTGGGCGGACCATGACGGCCCGATAGGTGATCCGCGAAGAGGCACTCAATTCGTTCATTGCAGCGACCGATCCTGGCACCCGGCGTCGACGATACGACGGTTCCGGTCGTCTCGAAGGAAACCCGGAGCGCGAGCGCGCGCGCTCCGGGCAGCTTGCATCAGAACTTCTTGCCTTCTTCCTTGAAAATCGCCTTCCAGTCCTTCACCAGACCGTCGAGCGCTCCCTGCGCGGTGCCCTTGTCGGCCACCACATAGTCATGCACGCGCTTCTGCTCGGCTTGCAAAAGTTGGGCATAGGAAGGCTCGGCCCAGAAGTCGACGACCATTCCCATCGACTGCAAAAACTCCTGGGCGAAGGGCGCGCTGTTCGGGAAGCTCGGATCGTTCAGCACGGACTTGGCGCAGGAATAGCCGCCGAGCGCCCACCACTTCTTCTGGACGTCGCCGCCGGAGAACCACTTGATGTACTGCAGCGCCTCGGCCTGGTTCTTGGAGTAGGAGACCACCGAGATGCCCTGTCCGCCGAGCTGCGTCGCCTGCCCGGCGGGACCGGCCGGATTGACGAAGAAGCCGATCTTGTCGCCGCCGACATTCGGGTCCTTGTAGAGGCCCGGAAAGAAGGCGAAGAAGTTCATCTGCAGCGCGACCTGGCCGGACTTGAAGGCATCAAGTCCCTCCGACATGTAGGAGTTGGAGGCGCCGGGCGGCGTGCAGCACTTGTAGAGATCCTTGTAGGCCTCGAGCCCCTTCACGGCGCCGGCCGAGTTCACGAACCCGTCCATCGCATAAGGCTTCTTCGGATCGTCGTATTTGAAGCCGTAGTCGTAGAGGTAGTTCGAGACGCCCATGGTGATGCCTTCCGAGCCACGCTCGGTGTAGATCGAGGCGCCATAGACCTTCTTGCCGTCGATCTCGCGGCCCTGGAAGAACTGTGCGATGTCCTTGAGCTCATCGAGCGTCTTCGGCACGCCGATATCGCGGCCATACTTGGCCTTGAAGTCCTTCTGCACGTCGGGCCGCGCGAACCAGTCCTTGCGATAGGTCCAGCCGACCGCATCGCCCATCGCTGGCAGCGCCCAGTAGTTCGGTGTGTTCTTCGGCCACTCGGAATAGCCGACCACCGTGGCCGGCATGTAGTCGTCCATGCTGATTCCTTCCTTCTTGAAGAAATCGTTGAGCTTGACGTACTGGCCGTTCTCCGCGGCGCCGCCGATCCATTGTGAATCGCCGATGATGAGGTCGCACAGCGAGCCGTGCGAATTGAGTTCGTTCAGGAATCGATCAGCGTAATTGGTCCACGGCACGAATTCGAACTTCATGCCGATGCCCGACTTGGCGGTGAAGTCCTTCGACAATTCGACCAGCGCGTTGGCCGGGTCCCATGCGGCCCAGCAGAGCGTGATGGTCTTGCCTTGCGCCTGCGCGGGTGAAATCTCCGCTCCGACACTGAGCGCGGCGGCAACAGCCCCGCATGCCACTACAAGCGTCTTCATCGTTTGTTTCATTACACGTTCCCTCCGAGTGGGCCGGCCATCGACATGGCGCGGCTTTCCAACCCGCTCGAATGCTTCGAGCAGAGCGACACAGTCCATGACGAGCTGAACAACTAAACTGGCGTTTCCTCGCGCCACCCGGATTCTATAGGCCCGGCAGGCTCGATTTGTTTAGTGAACCACTAATTACTAAACATTGCAAGTGATGTCGGCGGGTTCTTCGACACGGCGTCTGATCCAGCGCTCGAGCTTGTGTTGGTCTGGGATCCCACGAAGCCTCGCGCACATGCAGCACGCGTTGCTTTCCAGCCGCATCCTCAGATCCTTTCGCGGCGACGCCTCCTGCGCGGCGGCAGGCCGTCATACGCCCGAGCAATAGAGGGCCTGCGACCATGGGCGCCGGGTTCTCGAAAATGACCGCGGCGCACGCTCGATTCAATGAAATGCTTCAGCTGCGGACATGACAGTTCTCGAGCCAGCGCTCGAAGACATCACCAAAAGACGCCGCCTTGAGCTTAGTGGCTCGATCGCTTCGACAGCTTCCTGCACGGAAGCGTAAACCGACCGGCTTCCCTTAACTGCCTTTCGGCTGAGCCTCAATCACCACGTTCACCGCATCACTTCCACCTCAAGCCACGTCGCGAGCAGCTTCCGCCGCTTGAGCAGCCAGCTTCCGCTGCGTCCGCAGGGCTTACGGGAGACACCTAACTGGGCCTCTTCGATACCGGCGCAAATGGCTGCTTCCGTCCTGTGATACCTGAAGCCGTAGCCGAGCCTGGCGCTTCTTCAGCCGATCTCCTGCCGCACCTTGGCCGCGGCGTCGCACATCGCCTTCAGTTTTCCGAATGCGGTTGCGCGCGGCATGTATTTCATGCCGCAATCGGGCGCTGGAATCAGACGATCGGGCGAGACGTATTTCAGACCGTTGCGAATGCGGCCGGCCACGGTTTCGACGCTCTCGATGCCGGGATCCGCGAGGTCGAGCACGCCGAGCATGATCTTCTTCGACGAGAGATCCTTGAGCACGCCGAGGTCGAGCTTCGGTTGCGCCGCCTCGATCGAGATCTGGTCTGCAATGGTGTCGTCGAGTTCGGCGAGGAAGGAATAGCCAGCCGGCTTGTTCGAGCCCGGCACGACCGCCGCATAGCCGAAACAGAGATGCACGACGGTCGGCACCGTGACACCCTTCAGCGCGCGGTTGATCGCCTTGACCGCATAGCGCTTGGCAAGTTCGGGATTGTTGCGCACCCAGGGCTCGTCGAGCTGGATCACATCCGCGCCGGCCTTTTGCAGATCGAGCGCCTCCGCATTTACAGCCTCGGCGAGCGCCATCGCGAGTTCTTCCTCGTCCTTGTAGAACTCGTTCTTGGCCTGCTGGCTCATCGTGAACGGGCCCGGCAGTGTGATCTTCGCGGCGCGGCCGGTGTTCTTGCGCAGGAACTGCATGTCGTGCAGCTCCACCGGGCCCTTGCGCTTCACGGGGCCAACGACGCGCGGCACCGGGGTCTGGGTGTTGCCGGTACGCGCCACGATGATTGCGGGATTGTCGCCGTCGACCCCGTCGAGCGCGGTCGCGAAACGATTGGAGTAGCTCTCGCGGCGGATCTCGCCATCGGTCACGATGTCGATGCCGGCGCGCTCCATGTCGCGGATCGCGACGATGGTCGCATCGTCCTGCGCCTCCTCCAGATGCTCCGCCGGCAGCCGCCACATGTCGTGGAGACGGGTGCGCGGCACCACCTTCGACAGCATGGCGCGATTCACCAGCCATTCCGGCTGCGGATAGCTTCCGACCACCGTGGTCGGCAGGATATGCGTTGGCATGGGCATGGGGTTCTCCTTCTTATTGTTGTTGGGCGCGACGGTTCACGCCGCGCGTTCCTCGTCCTTGACGGGATTGCGGAGGATGCCGATACCGGAAATCTCGATCTCGACGGTGTCGCCGTCCTTCATCCACAGCGGCGGCGTGCGATAGGCGCCGACGCCGCCCGTCGTGCCGGTGACGATGACGTCGCCCGGCGCGAGCTCGGTGAAGGTCGAGCAATAGGCGATCAGGGCCTGTACGTCGAAGACGAGATCGGAGATCGGCGCCTTCTGCACCTCGACGCCATTGAGCCTCGTGATCAGCGTCTGCCTGGTGACGTCAGTCAATTCGTCCGTCGTGACCAACCAGGGCCCGAAGCCGCCGGTGCCGGCGAAGTTCTTGCCCGGCGCGAATTGCGAAGTGTGGCGCTGCCAGTCGCGGATGCTGCCGTCATTGTAGCAGGCATAGCCGGCGACATGGCTGAGCGCGGCATCGCGCGAAATGCGGCGACCGGCCTTGCCAATGATGACGGCCATCTCGCCTTCGTAATCGAAACGCTCTGACTCCAGCGGCCGGATCATCGGCTGGCCATGGCCGACCTGGCTGTTGGCGAAGCGGGTGAAGATCATCGGATGCGCCGGCGTCGGATGGCCGCTCTCCGCCAGATGCGTGGCGTAATTGACGCCGATGCAGAAGATCTTGTCAGGGTCGGGCACCGTCGGCAGCAGCGCGACATCCCGCAGCGCGTAGTCGGGTGTCTCACCGGCCAGCTTCCTCAACTCATCGAGCGAGCCCTTTGCAAGCAGCGCCTTCAGCGTCGGATAGGCCTTCAGGCGCCGGCCGGCATCGATCACGCCCTTGTCGGTGACGATGCCATAGCTCGCGGTGCCGGCGATTGTGAAGCTCGCGACTTTCATTGGTCAAACACTCTCTTCGATGGAGGAAACATAGTCGTTGATCGGAAGTGCGATCTCGCCGCCGCGGATCGGAACGCATTGCGGCGGGAACTCCTGGCGGAAACACGCGCCGGCCGCCTCGGCACGGTCGAGGAACCGCCCGAGATGGTCCATCGCGCCGGTCGGGAGGTCATGCAGCACCATCAGCGTCCAGGGCTGCTGGCTGCACTGGTCCAGCGCGCGCTCGGTCCAGCCGTCAGGATCCTCCCAGTCGCGCGGAATGGAATTCCAGAGCACGCAGCTGTGCCTGTTGCGGACGAGATGCTCGACGACGGACGGCTTCAACAGCCTTGCATCCAGATTACCGCCGCCGCCGAACGGCCGGAACCAGCGCTGCGGATGCGCGAGAGCGCCGATCGCTTCCTGCGTGCGGCCGATTTCGTTCTCCGCCGTCTTGCTGTCCTTCTGCTGACCGAGCGGAATGCTGTGCGTAAAGGTGTGATTGCCGATCCAGTGGCCCTCCCCGTGCGCACGCATCGCAAGGCTACGCCGCTCGAGGTCGGCCAGCTTCTCGCCGATCACGAAGAATGTGGTCTTGATCCCGCGCTCGCCGAGGATGTCCAGCACACGCGGCGTCACGTCGGGATCGGGGCCGTTGTCGAATGTCAGGGTCAAATCGTACACGCGGATACCTCAGGTCGCCGGCTGCATCCCGCCCGACGCGATCTCGTCATTGGCCTGGCCGGCGCGGGTTCCGGTTTGCCAGATCGCCGCCTTGCGCTCGATCCAGCGGATCGCGGCGTTGAAGGCGATGGCGAGGAACAGCACGAGCAGCACGCCCGCGAACACGTGCGGACTGTCCAGGATGGTGCGGTAGCGCGAGATCAGGTAGCCGATGCCGGCCGAGGAGATCAGCATCTCCGAAACGACGACCCCGACGATGACAAGCGCGCCGCCGACGCGCAGGCCCGACAGCACCGTCGGGATCGCCGCAGGGATGATGACGCGGACCAGGCGCTGGCTCAGCGTCGCGCCCATGCTGCGCGCGGCGAGCAGAAGTTGCGGGTCGATGGTCTGGATGCCGGCGGCAGTGGCGAGCATCGTCGGCAGGAAGCCGTAGATCGAGGCGAAGGCGATCTTGGACTCCGAGCCGATACCGAGCCATACCGTGAAGACCGGATAGAGGATCACGAGCGGCACTGCGTAGAGGCTCGACACCATCGGCATGATCAGCACGCGCGGGCGTGGGAGGCTGCCGACGATCGCGCCGAGCAGAATGCCGCCGCCGCAGGCAAACGCCATCGACACCACAACCTCGTAAAGCGTTACCGCGAGCGCATGACCGTATTCGCCTGCATCCGTCCACCCGGCCATCAGCGTCGATGACAACGACGGCAGGAACAACTCGGGAATGAGACCGGTGCGCGGCAAGAGCTCCCACAACGCAATCAGGCCGATCACGATCAGATATCGCAGCGTTTTGGCGCTCATCTCCGCCTCACGCCGATTTGCGGATGTGCCGCCAGATGCGATCGCGCAGCGCGCCGAAGGCATCGCCACTCAGCATCTCGTAGGTGCGAGGCCGCGGCAGATGAACCTGGAGATGGTCGACGATCCGGCCGGGCCGCGCCGACATCACGATCACCTCGTCGGCGAGATAGACGGCCTCGGTGAGACTGTGCGTGACGAAGACGACCGTCTTGCCGGTCGCGGCCCAGATGCGCAACAGCTCGTCGCCCATGGTCATGCGCGTCTGCTCGTCGAGGGCGGCGAATGGCTCGTCCATCAGCAGCACCGGCGGGTCCTGCACCAGCCCCCGCGCGATGGAGACACGCTGCTTCATGCCGCCGGACAGTTCATGCGGATGGCGCTTGCCAAAGCCCTCGAGGCCGACCAGCTTGAGCGCATCCTGCGCCTTGGCGCGGCGCTCAGCCTTGGGCACACCGCGCAGCGCCAGCGGAAACTCGACGTTGTCCTCCGCCGTCAGCCAGGGAAACAGGCTGGCCTCCTGGAACACCACACCGACCCTGTCCGGGTCGGGCTGCGGGATCGGCGCGCCGTTGATGGTGATCGTGCCCGAGGTCTGCTGGCGCAGGCCTGCCATCATCATCAAAAGTGTCGACTTGCCGCATCCGCTCGGACCGACCAGCACGACGAAGCGGCCGGGCTTGATCTCGAGCGAGACGTCGTCCAGCGCAACGACGTCCTGCGACCGGGTCTTGAATACCTGTCCGACATTCTTCACCTCGATCGCGCCAGCCCGCGCGGCGGGCTTCAACGGGGTCACGTTCGCCAATGGCTGCATCGCGTTTCCACCCATCTGACAAGTTCGTTGAAAGTCATGGCGATCGCGGCGACCATCACGACGCCGGCAAGGAGCTGCTTCATCTGGAAATTCTCGCCCCAGGTCGCGATCTGGTGGCCGATACCATCGCGCGAGGCATACATCTCGGCGAGGATGACGCCGGTGAGGTTGAAGATCATGGAGATCCGCAACGCCTCCAGCAGCACCGGCAGCATGCTCGGCAGATAGACGCGGAACGCGGTCTGCCATGGCGTAGCGCCATAGGAGCGCGCCACCGTGAGATGCTCGACCTTGACTGATTCAACCGCAGTGGTGGTCGACATGATCACGATGAAGATCGTCGAGAAGAAGCCGAAACCGACCTTCTGGGCGAAGCCGACGCCGAACACGAGGATGAACATCGGCAGGAAGATCGACTTCGGGATGCTGAAGGCGAAGAACAGCAGTGGCTTGGCCACATCGGCAAAGTAGCGGTTCTCCGCGACCAGGAAGCCGATCACCGCGCCGAAGGGAACAGCCAGCGCGAACGCGGCCAGCACCTCGGTCGCGGTCACCATCAGATCCTTCTGCACGGCAGCGCGCTGCAGCAGATCGCCGAGCGTCACGAACGTGTCGGACGCCGACGGCAGCAGGCGGGGATTGACGATGCCGGTGCGCGACAACATTTCCCACAGCGCCAGGATCGCGACGATGATCGCGATCCGCGCGAGGTTGATGGCGAGCGTGCCCTGCATGCTATTACTTCGTCGGGACGGGCTTGAACTTGGTCGAGATCACGTCCTCGACCGGCACGATGTCCTTGAGCCCGCCGAGCTTTGCGAGATCGAGCGAGAGCTGCACGGCTGCGTTCACGTTGGCCGCGCCCATGTCACCGCTGGTCTCGATCTTCATGATAGTGTTGTCGTATTCGAGGCCGGCGATCTCCGGCGGCATCTCGTAGAGCTCGGCGATCAGCTTGACGGTGACGTCACGGTTGGCGCGCATGAACGCGACGGCGCCGTAGAGGGCGTTCACCGCCTTCTGCACCAGTTGAGGCTTCGCATCGGCGAACTTGTCAAGCACGATCCAGCCGGCGGTGAGGTTCGGCGGAACCGCGGTCGCATAATCGAGGATGGTCTTGGCCTCGCCGGACTTCGAGATCTGGAAGCTTAGCGGCGAATAAACCACGGCGGCCTCGACGTTACCGGCCAGCAGGTTCGGCACCAGGCCACCACCGCCGACGGGAACGCGGGTGAAGTCGATCTTCTTGTCCTGGATGGTCCACAGCGCGAGCAGATCGGAGCCGGAGCCGGCCGCCGTGATCGCGACCTTCTTGCCGTTGAGATCCTTGACGTCGAGCGTCGACTTGGTCGGCACCATCAACTGCCAGCCGAAATTACCCATCGCTGCGTTGGCGACGATCCGCGACATCACGCCCTTCTTGCGTCCGGCCGAGACCAGCGACGGCGGATCGAGGATGATGTCGGCCGCGCCCGCGGCCATGCCTTCGAAGGTCTCGGCGCCGCTGCGATAGATGGTCAGCTCGGCCTGGATGCCTTCCTTCTCGAACAGCTTTTGCCGCACGGCCGTCTCGGCGATCGTCGTGGGCCAATAGGTCTTCGTGGGTAAGCCAACCCGAACAGTCTCGGCGCCGCTCGCGGGGCCGGCCAGAATTGTGGCGGCTACGAGCGACAAGAGCGCGTGACGGCGATCGATCTTCATTGTTCCTCCCGGTCTCTGTTTTTTGTGTGCCGGATTTTTCCGGATCGTCAGGTCGTGCGGCTCACCTCCGCAATACGCGAGGCGGCGAGCTCGACGAATTCTTTGGTGATGCCGAAATGCTTTGACAAGGCTCGAACTGCCGCATGAGCATCGCGCTTGATGACGGCGGCGACGATCGCCTTGTGCTCGGCTTCGACGTCGCGCGGCTTGCTGCCGAGCTCGCGGCGGATCGAGAGCCGGCGATAGCGCTCGCTCTGCTCGTGCAGCACATCGCGGAATCCGAGCAGCCATGGCGAGCCGCACGCATTGACCAGCGCTCGATGGAAGATGCGGTGACGGATCACCCATTCCTCGTAGTGCACGGTAGGATCATCGGGATAATGATAAGGAACGGCCTTCAGATCTGCCCAGGCCGATTTCACCGAGGCGAGCCAGGCATCATCGCCCCGTCCGATCGAGCGGCGCAGCGCAAGCCCCTCGATGTCGATCCGCGTCTGGGTCACGTCGGCAAGATCCGCCAGCGACACCGGACTTACGCGAAAGCCGCGCTGGTCGGACGCCTGCACGAGCCCGTCGGCGACGAGCCGCGACAACGCCTCGCGCACGGCGGCAAGGCTCACTGAAAACTGTTTTGCGAGACCGGCAATATGCAGCTTCTGCCCTGGCAGCAGCCGCGTCGCCAGGATGTCAGCGCGCAGGCGCTCATGCAGAGCCGACGTCAGGCTGCGCGGACCTTCTCCGGGGCTTCCGGACAACTGGAACTGAAGCGGACCCATGGCCGGATGATTGCAAGGCAGCGGGCGGGGGTCAATAGAAAATCGAAAATCGATTTTTCTGCCAGTTGCGCTACGCCCCTCTCGGCGTCCTAGGAATGAGCTGGTCCGGATGGCGGCACATCCAGGCGAACAGCAACACCGGTCAGGTCCGGGCTCGGCGACGGATAAAGCGTCATGACCAGCGGATCGTGGCCGGGGACGATGTGGTCCGCGCTGGGCGCTGCGGCACGCAGCTTGTCAAAGCCCACCAGCATGTCGCCGACATGAAACGCCGTCGTGAACGGCCGCTCGCTGGTCATGTTCTCATAGAAATGGCTGACGTCGGAGGCGAGCACGACCGGGCCGCGGCGCGTGTTGACGCGGACGAACTGAAGACCGGCGGAATGTCCGCCGGCTGCATGGACGGTAAGCCCGGGCGCGATCTCGGCGTCGCCATCGTAGAACAGCACCCGGCGCGCGTAGTTCAGCCGCACGAGCCCGCAGACATCCTCGACCTCGAAGGAATGCGACAGACGCGGATATTGCATGTAGCGCCCGCTGGCATAGGCGAGCTCGCGCTCCTGGAGGTGAAAGCGCGCATTCGGAAACCGGTCGAAATTGCCGGCGTGGTCGTAGTGCAGATGCGTGAGGATCACGTCCTTGACGTCGGCGACGTCAACACCGAACGCCGCGAGCGTCTCCACGGGGCAGCGCAGGAATGTCCGCCTGCGCTGCCTGGCGATCTCGGCATTGAACCCGGTGTCGATGACGAAGGTCCGCCCGCCGTCCCTCGCCAACCACATGAAATAGTCCATCGGCATCGGCCCATCATGCGGGTCGCCGCCGATGAAATGCTCGCTCCGCTGCGCATCCCGCGTGGCATAGCGGATGGCGAAGAGCTCGTATTCCGGGCCAGCCATGGGACTCGCGCTCAGGAACCGGCCGCGTCGACCTCGTTAAATGCCTCCCGCGCGTTGCGGAAGGCGTCGATGCCGGCTGGCACGCCGCAATAGACGGCGACCTGGAGCAGGATTTCCTTGATCTCCTCCTTGGTGAGCCCGTTCTTCAGGGCGCCCTTGACGTGCAGCTTCAATTCGTGCGGGCGGTTCAGCGCGCCGAGCATCGCCAGGTTGACGATCGAGCGCGTGCGCCGATCAACGCCGGGCCGGGTCCACAGCGCGCCCCAGCAGAATTCGGTCGACCATTCCGCCATGGTGCGCGTGAACTCGTCAGCGCCGGCGATCGACCTGTTCACGTAGTCCTCGCCGAGCACCTCCTTGCGAACCTTGAGGCCCCTTTCGAACAGTTCGGTCTTGCTCATGATCGTCCCTTTCAGGTCTTGGAGAGTCTAGTTGGAAGAAGTATCGCACACGGCCAATGCCGGGCGCAGCGATTGCAGGAGATGACCGACGTCGTCCGCCGCATCGAACCGCCGGACCGCGTCAATGACGCGGTCCGCATCCCAGTCGCTTTGACCGGTGCGGACGCCTTCGCGCAGCTTCTCCTCAATGTCGCGGTCCGACAGCGGCGCAGCCTGGCTGCCGCGCGGCGAAACGACGGTCTCGGTCAGGATCTCGCCGGACAGCAGACGCAAGGTGACACGCGCGGCGCCATCCGGCATCTGAGCGTCGAGCGCCGCCCTCACCTTCTGTCGCAGCTGCGCGATATCGGGCCGGACCACGGTTTCGTGCGCGAACTCGGTCACACCGGCCGTGCCGAGCAGCAAACCGCAAGCCACGCAATGATGAATGCTGACGCGCGCATCGCGCTCGCTATTGACGGGGCGATCGCCGCGCGCGAGCAGCAGCGCCGAGCCCTGCACGGTGACGGACTCGATCTGGTCGACCTTGCGACCGATCCGTTCGCGCAGTAGCAGGCAGGCATCGATGACGGAATGGAACACGATGCCGGCGGGATAGGGCTTGTAGGTGTTCTTGGCGATCTCCCAGCGCTTGCCGAGACCGTCGAGCAGACGAGGGAGGTCCGGCTCGTCGCCCATGGTGCGCGCCCAGCCGAGCGGGCCTTCGATGGCGCGTGGCGCCGCCTCATAGCCCTGCTGCGCAAGCAGCGCGGCGAACAACCCGTTCCGCGCCGCGTTGCCGACGCTGACATTCTTCGCTGCGCTCGGCAGGTTTTCGACATTGCCGGCTGACTGGCTCGCCGCAATCCCGATCGCGTTCGCAATCCCCTCTGCGGGCAAGCCCAGGAGCTTCGCACACGCCGCAGCGGCACCAAAAATGCCGCAGGTCGAAGTGATGTGCCAGCCGCGGGCATAATGACGCGGCGAAACCGCATTGCCGATGCGACATTCCACATCCACGCCGAGGATGAACGCCGTCAGCACCTCGCGTCCCGACAGTTTTCGCGTCTCCGCAAGCGCGAATATGGCAGCGGCGACCGGCGCGGCCGGATGAATGATCGTCTCGGGATGCGTGTCGTCGAAGTCGAGCAGATTGGCCGAGATAGCATTGAGGAACGACGCGCACAGCGCATCCATCGGCTGCGAGTGACCGATCACCGTCGATGTCGCGGCGCCGCTGAACGGCGCCAGCGCGCGCATCGCCGCGATGACGACGGGATCGCGCGCTGAGCCGAGCGCAGTTGCAAAAAAATTGAGGATCGATCGCCGCGCCTCGACGCTCTGCGCCTCCACGTTCGCCCACGACGAGGACGCGACGAAGTCGGCGAGCGTCTTGCTCACACTCGGAGTTGGGTCTTGCGGCACGCGGAGCGTCTTCCTCGTTTTCACGGACCTTATGCCGATCCGCGGCAAACTGTCGACCCCAAATGTTATGCTTGACAGCTTGTCTGACAATCATAACAATCCGCCCCGTTGGCGCGGGACCCCGCCGCCACGACGACGGCGGGAGGCCGGCCGGCGATAACGATTGACCAACGAGATCAAGAAGGCGCGCCCGGCAGGGGATCGCGCAACAGGGAGTAGACGATGGCGGGAGAGATCCTCGGCGTAATCGGCACGGGTCGCATGGGCGGCCCCATGGCGGGGCGATTGATCGACGCGGGCTATTCGCTCGTCGTCTATGACACGCAGGCCGAGGCAGTACAGCCGCTGGTCAAGCGCGGCGCGCAACTCGCAAAATCGCCGGCCGACGTCGCCTCGCACGCCGACATCGTGCTCGTCAGCCTGCCGACACCCGACATCGTCAAGGCCGTCACGCTCGGACAGGACGGCATCAGCAGCGGCAACCGCGCCAAGATCGTGATTGATCTCTCGACCTCGGGTCCGGGCGCAGCAAAACTCGTCGCCGAAGGCCTGAAGGCCAAGGGCATGACGCTGGTCGATGCGCCCGTGAGCGGTGGCATCAAGGGCGCCGTCAACGGTACGCTGGCCGTGATGGTGTCCTGCCCGCAGGCGACCTACGACACCGTCCAGCCGATCCTGAAGAACTTTGGCAAGTTGTTCTACACCGGCGACAAGCCCGGCGTGGCGCAGACGGCCAAGCTCGCCAACAATCTGATGGCGGCGGCGGCGCTGGTGATCACCTCGGAAGCGGTCGCGATGGGCGTCAAGGGCGGCGTCAATGCGAAGGTACTGATCGACATCATCAACGCCAGCAGCGGGCGCAACAGCGCCTCCGAAGACAAATTCCCCCGCGCGGTGCTGCCCGGCACGTTCGACTTCGGCTTCGCCACCGGCCTCTCCTACAAGGACGTCCGCTTGTGTGTGGACGAGGCGGAGGCGATGGGCGTGCCGATGGTCTGTGGCGCGGTGGTGCGGCAGATGCTTGCGATCACCAACGCCAAATATGGCGCGTCTTCCGATTTCACCTCGATCGCCAAGGTGCTCGAGGAGTGGGCTGGCGTCGAGATGCGCGCCTAATCGCACAAGCTGTCAGGGGGAACGATTGCGATGACGATCGGCCCGACCGGTTCAGGCAAGGTCTCGCTGGCGCGCCAGATGGCGCGGAGCGTGCTTGCGCGGGATCTCGGAGATTTCGGGCCCGAAGTCGTCGCCAAGGCAAAGCTCTGCCTGCTCGACTTCCTGTCCTGCGCCTTCGAGGCAGGGAACCATCCCTGGAGCCGTCAGGCCGTTGCGATCGCGCAAGCCGGCGGCAGCGCGACGATCATCGGCACTTCGCAACTCTCCTCGCCGGCTGACGCCGCCTTCGCCAATGCGGTGATGGGGCATGGCCTCGTCCGCGAGGATATGCATGCAGCGAGCATCGCGCACCATGGCGTCGTGATCTGGCCGACGCTGCTAGCGCTGTCGGAACAAGCGCCGTTGCACGGAGCCAGGCTGCTAGCGGCCGCCATCATCGGTTATGAGACCGGCGCGCGGATCGGCCGCGCGCTCCTGACCTCCGACCTCGCGCGTCTCTACCGCCCGACGGGCCTCGTGGCGCCTCCGGGCGCGGCGCTGGCAGGAAGTTTCGCGCTCGGCCTGTCCGAGGATGCCGCAACCAGCGCCATCGCAATCGCAGCCAACACGTCCAGCGGGCTCAACGAGTGGCCGCATGCCGGCGGCTCTGACATGTATTTCCACCCCGGTTTTGCCGCCAGCAACGCGATCAAGGCGATCGGCCTTGCCGCGGCCGGGGCTTTCGGCTCGGAAACGATCCTCGAAGGGGAAGCCGGCCTGTTCGCCGCCTATCGTCGCCAGGCCGCGCCAGACAGCATCGCGCTCTTCCCGAATGGCAATTGCGAGATCATGGCCGTCTACAACAAGCCGGTCCCGGCCTGCAATTTCGCACAGACCGCCGCTCAAGCCGCGCTCCGCGTCTCGCACGAGCTCGCCAGTGCCGAGGAGATCGACCGCATCGTCATTGGCGTGCCCGACGCGGCCGTGCGCTATCCCGGCTGCGACTCGATGGGACCCTACCGCAACGCCCTTCAAGCCAAGATGAGCATTCCGTTCAGCGTCGCCGCGACACTGACGCGGGGCGAGATCGAGGAAGAGAATTACTCCGAGCTCGACGATGCCGACATCAACCGCCTGGTCGCGGTGACGGACCTCAAGGCCGATGCCGGCTTCACCGCCGCTTTTCCCGGCAAGCAGGGCGCGGAGGTGACCGTTCATCTGCGCGATGGCCGGACGATCCGGCACACCCTGTCCGACGTCATCGCCGCAACGCCTGCAGGTATTCGCGCACGCTTCCGCGCTGCCGCTGCCCGAGTCCTCGGCGAGGACCGCGCACGTCGGCTCGAGCAACTCATCGACGACTGCGAACGGCTGGGTCATGCCGACGCCATCGCGGCGCAGTGCCGCCTGGAAACGGAACGGGTCTTACGATCGGCATCATAAGAAGTGCCGGAGAGTACGGGGGAAACATGGTCGACTTGGAGACCAGCTTAGAATCGTCGGCAGCGCGGAGGCGGGGCTGATGGAGGGATTTCTGCAAGCGCTCGCCGCGGGCCTGTTGATCGGCGCCGTCTACGGCCTGATGTGCGTCGGGCTCGGACTGATCTTCGGCGTGATGCGCGTCATCAATTTCGCCCATGGCGATTTCATGATGCTCGGCATGTATACCGCCTTCTATCTCTTCACCGCTGCCGGCGTGCAGGCGCTGTTCGGCAACACGGCCGGACCGTTCGTTGCCATTCTTTTGGCTGGCCCCGTGCTCGCCGTGTTCGGCTATTTCGTCCATCGGACGCTGATTTCGCACGTGTCGGGGACGCGCACCGCCTCGCTCGAAGGCGAAGGCCACTACGCCCAGCTCATCCTCACGCTCGGCATCGCGCTGATCCTGCAGAACGGCGGCCTCATCGTATTCGGCTCGGTACTGGCCTCGATCCGCACGCCGCTGTCGAGCTCGGCCTGGGAACTCGGCCCCTTCTTCGACATGAGCATCTTCCTCAACAAGGCCCGCAGCATCGACGCGATCGTCTCGCTGGCCATGATGATCCTGCTCTCGCTGCTGATCACGCGCACTCGCATCGGCAAGTCGCTCCGCGCCGCCGCCGATAATCCGACCGCCGCGACCTATATGGGCATCGACGTCGACCGCGCGCACCGCACCGCCTTCGCGCTCGGCTGCGGCATCACCGCGATTGCCGGCGGCCTGCTCGCGACCAACTATCCGTTTCATCCCTTCGTCGGTCTCGAATACGTCATCGTCATGTATGCCGGCGTCGTGCTCGGCGGCATGGGCAGCATCATCGGTGCCTTCTGGGGCGGCATGACCATCGGCCTCGTACAGCAGATGTCGACGCTGATCCTGCCGACGCAATTGCAGAACGCCGCGATATTCGCCGTCTTCCTCCTCATCATCTTCTTTCGTCCGCAAGGCTTCTTCGGACGCATGGTCGAGAGGACATGACCATGCTCCGGATCCGATCCTTTCTGCCTCCCCTGCTCTTCACGCTCGCCTATGCCGGCATCTCGCTTGGCGTCACCAACTCCTACTATCAGCTGATCCTGACGCTGGTGCCGGTGTGGGCGGTGTTCGGTCTGTCCTGGAACCTGCTCAGCGGCTACACCGGGCTGATCTCGTTCGGCCACGCCGCCTTCTTCGGCATCGGCGCCTATGCGACCGCGCTCGGGCAGATCTACTTCAACATTTCCCCCTGGCTGCTGATCCCGATCGCAGCCATGCTCGGCGGCATCGCCGGGCTGCTGATCGGATTTCCGACCTTCCGCCTGCAGGGCCACTATTTCGCCCTGGCGATGCTCGCCTATCCGCTCGCCATTCTCTACGTCTTCGAGTGGCTCGGTTTCCAGGAGGTGACGCTCCCGATCAAGCGCGACGCGCCCATCGCCTATATGCAGTTCGCCGATCCCCACATCTACACGCTGCTGGGGCTCGCCATCATGCTGGCCACCATCGTGCTGACGCAAGTGATCGAGCGCTCGCGTTTCGGCATGGCGCTGCTTGCGATCAAGCAGAACGAAGCCGCGGCCGAAGCCGCCGGCATCAACACGCTGGCCTGGAAACTGCGCGCGATCACGCTGAGCGGGGCAATCGCCGCCGCCATCGGCGGGTTCTATGCGCAGGTCCTGCTGGTCGTGACCCCGCAATCGGTGTTCGGCATGCTGGTCTCGGCGCAGGCATTGACGGTCGCGATGTTCGGCGGCGTCGGCTCGGTCTGGGGTCCGGTCATCGGCTCGGTGATCCTGATCCCGCTCGCCGAGATCCTGCACGCCGAGGCCGGCGCGCGGATCCCCGGCATTCAGGGCGTCATCTTCGGCCTCGCCATCGTCTGCGTCATCCTGCTCGCGCCGGAAGGCTTGTTCTGGAAACTGCGCGATCTCCTGCGCAAACGAACTGCATTGAAGGCGACCGTCAGCGACGCGCCGGAAACAGCGGCAGCCGCCAACGTCACGACGCTGAAGCCCGCCGCGCGGCAGCGCGCGGCCACCGGTCAAGTCGTGCTCGAGGTCCGCAATCTCTCGCGTTCCTTTGGTGGCCTCAAGGCGGTGCAGGACGTCAGCTTCAAGCTGCACCGGAACGAGATCCTCGGCATCATCGGTCCCAATGGCGCGGGCAAGACGACGCTGTTCAACCTCCTCAACGGCTTTCTGAAGCCGAGCCAGGGCGAAGTGCTGATCGACGACCGCAACATGTCCGGCCAGCGGCCGCACGTGATCTGCGAGGCCGGCATCGGCCGCACCTTCCAGGTCATGCGGCCGTTCCTGCGCATGTCGATCCTCGACAACGTCGTGGTCGGCGCCTATGTGCGCGCGCGGTCCGACGAGGAGGCGCGCAAGATGGCCGCCGACGCCGTCGCGCGCGTCGGACTCTCCGCCGTCGCCGATCGGGTTGCCGGCGAGCTCTCGACCAAGGAGCTGCGGTTGATGGAGCTTGCCCGCGCGATCGCCGGCCAGCCGCGCATTCTGCTGCTCGACGAGACGCTCGCGGGCCTCGGGCACGGCGAGGCGGACGAGGTCGTCGCCGTGATCCAGCAACTCGCACGCGATGGCATGACCATCGCCATCATCGAGCACACCATGCAGGCGATGGTCCGCCTGGTCGACAGCTTCCTCGTGCTCGACCACGGCGCCGTCATCACCGAGGGCCTGCCGGAAGTGGTGACGCGCGACAGCCGCGTGATCGAGGCCTATCTCGGCAAGAAGTGGGTGGGCCATGCTGCGAATTGAGGGATTGAGCGCGGGCTACTCCGCAAAGCCCGTCCTGAACGACGTCTCGATCAATGTCGGCGCCGGCCAGTTCGTGGCGATCGTCGGCCCCAACGGCGCCGGCAAGACCACGCTGTTCAAGACGATCTCCGGCATCGTGAAGCCGAGCGGCGGAAAGATCACGTTTGACGGCGTCGATCTGCTCGCAGTGCCGCCGCCGCAGCGCGCCCATCTCGGCATCGCTCACGTCCCCGAGGGCCGCCAGGTGTTCCCGTCGCTGACCGTGATGGAGAACCTGGAGATGGGCGCGATGACCGAGAGCGGCCGGCGCAACTGGCAAGCCAATATCGAGCGCATCTTCGAATGGCTCCCGGTCCTGAAGGAGCGCCGCGGTCAGTTTGCCGGCACGATGTCCGGCGGACAGCAGCAGATGCTCGCGATCGGCCGCGGCCTCGCCTCCTCGCCAAAGCTGCTGATGCTGGACGAGCCCTCGATGGGGCTCGCACCGTCGACCGCGGACTTCATCTTCGAACGGCTGATCGAGATCCGCCGCCAGTCCGGGCTGACCATGCTGCTGGTCGAGCAGCGCGTCGCGGAAGCGCTGGAATCGGCCGACCAAGGCTACGTCCTCGAAGCCGGACACGTCGTGCTCGAGGGCAACAACGACACGCTGCGCGCCGACGACCGCGTGCGCAAAGCCTATCTCGGCATGTGACCAACATAAGAACAAAGACAAAGGGAGAGAACATAATGCGGAAGACATCGAAAGGACTCTCGCGCCGTACCGTACTGTCCGGCGCCGCCGCCGTCGGCCTTGCCGGCGTGGCACGCGCACAGACACCGGCCGAAGTGAAGGTCGGGCTGATCGTACCGCTGTCCGGCATCTACACCCGTCCGGGCCAGGTGATGAAGATGGGCGCTGAGATGGGGATCGAGCACATCAACGTGCAGGGTGGCATCAAGGCGCTCGGCGGCGCCAAGCTGAAGCTGGTCGTAATCGACTGCGGCGACACCACCGAGAAGGCCAAGAACGCGGCGCAGCGCATGGTGGCACAGGAGCCCGATCTCGTCGCCGCCACCGGCTCCTACCTCTCCTCTTTCACGCTCGCAGTGACCGAGGTGACCGAGCGCGCCGAATTGCCGATGCTGACGCTGTCCTACTCGGACCTTTTGACCGACCGCGGCTTCAAATACATCTTCCAGACCGCCGCGACCGCGAGCCGCCAGTCCGAGCTCGGCCTGCCGACCCTGATGAAGCTCGCCGAGAACGCGTCCGGCAAGCGCCCGAAGACCGTGGCGATGCTGATGGACAACACCGCGACCTCGGTCGCCACGGCCAAGGCGCTGAAGGAGAAGCTGTTGGCGCAGGAAGGCCTCCAGCTCGTCCTCGAGGAAGTCTGGACCCCGCCGCTGTCGGATGCGACGCCGCTGATCCAGAAGGTCCGCTCGGCAAAGCCCGACCTGCTGCTGTTCATGCCGAATGCGGTGTCGGACGCGAAGCTCGGGCTGGAGAAGATCAGCGAGTTCGGCCTCGGCCAGGGCAAGATCCCGACGGTGTCCTTCAGCATCACCATCGCCGAGCCCGACATGCTCCAGAGCGTGAGCCCCGAGATCGTGCAGGGCATCATGACCATCGTCGCGAGTTGGGGCGCGAAGGGTCACGAAGCGCTGATCGCCGAGCTCAAGGCCAAGTACAAGGAGCCCTGGGCCACGCAGAACGTCATCTCGACCTATGGCGACATGTGGGTGATGAAGGAAGCGCTGGAAAAGGCCGGCAAGGCCGACCGCAACGCGGTCGCGCAGGCCTTACGGACGCTGGATGCCGGGGATTCGAAATATTATCCGGGCGGTCAGCTCAAGTTCGACGAGAAGGGCCGTCGCGTCGGCGCTGGCGTCGTCATCGTGCAATGGCAATCGGGCGTGCCTGTCACCGTTTATCCGCCCGAGCTCGCGCAGGCCCAGCCGTTCTGGCCGAAGAAATCCTAGGCGTCGCGCGATTTTTCAGGGAGGGGAATTGTCATGACTGCAAAGAGCAAGATCACGATCACTCGCCGAACATTGCTTGCCGGCGCCTCCGGCGCGCTGATCGCATCCCGCTCGGCCTGGGCGCAGCAACCGTCCGAAGTGAAGGTCGGCCTGTTGGTCCCGATCTCCGGGATCTATGCCCGGCCGGGCACGGTGATGCGCGAAGGCGCCGAGATGGCGGTCGATCACATTAACGCGCAGGGGGGCGTCAAGGCGCTCGGCGGCGCCAAGTTGAAGCTGGTCGTGCTCGATTCCGGCGACACCACGGAGAAGGCCAAGAACGCCGCCCAGCGCATGGTGGCGCAGGAGACCGATCTGGTCGCGGCCAGCGGCGCATACCTGTCCTCATTTACGCTCGCCGTAACCGAGGTGACCGAACGCGCCAACCTGCCCATGCTCACCCTCTCCTACTCCGACCTCATCACCGAGCGCGGATTCAAATACGTGTTCCAGACCGCGGCCACCGCGGGTTCGCAGGCAAAGCAAGCGTTGCCCCAGCTCATCAAGCTGGCGGAGTCGGCCTCCGGCAAGCGGCCGAAGACGGTTGCGATCCTGACCGACAACACGGGAGCCTCGATCGCCTCCGCAAAAGCGATGCGCGAGGGCCTGCTGGCGGAGAACCAGTTGCAGTTGATCGTCGACGAGACATTCACGCCGCCGCTGGCGGACGCGACGTCACTGGTGCAGAAGATCCGCTCAGCGAAACCCGATCTGCTGTTCTTCCTGCCGACGGTGATCTCGGACGCGAAGCTCCTGCTCGAGAAGATGAACGAGTTCGGCCTCGGCCAGGGCAAGGTGCCGACGATCTCGTTCGGCATCGCGATCGCCGAGCCGGACATGCTGCAGACCGTGAGCCCCGAACTGCTCCAGGGTGTGCTGACCTGCGTCGCAAGCTGGGGCGCCAAGGGCCACGAGGCGCTGATCGCCGAGCTGAAGACCCGCTACAATGAGCCGTGGATGACGCAGAACGCGATCTCCACCTATGGCGACATGTGGGTGATCAAGGACGCGCTGGAGAAGGCCGGCAAGGTCGATCGCGTCGCCGTCGGCGAGGCGCTGCGGACCATGGATGCCGGCCCGTCAAAATATTACCCGCTGGGCGAGATCAAGTTCGACGAGAAAGGCCGCCGCGTCGGCGCCGGCATGACCATCGTGCAGTGGCAGGCCGGCGTGCCCGTGACGGTGTTCCCGCCGGAGCTCGCGCTGGCAAAACCGTTCTGGCCGAAGAACTGACACCGCCTAACAAGAAACGGAGAACATCATGGACAAGGCGACTTACGACCGCGGTCTCGAAATCCGCAAGAGCGTGCTCGGCAACGAATTCGTCGACAAGGCAATCGCGTCCGCCGACGAGTTCAATCGCCCGATGCAGGACCTCACCACGGAGTATTGCTGGGGTTACGTCTGGGGCCGCGAGGGCCTCACGCGCAAGACCCGCAGCTTCCTTAACCTTGCAATGCTCTGCGCACTCAACCGTCCGCACGAACTGAAAACCCACGTCCGCGGCGCCCTAGCCAATGGCGCAACGCGCGAGGAGATCCGCGAAGTCTTCATGCAGGTCGCAATCTATTGCGGCGTGCCGTCCGGCGTCGACGCATTCCGGAACGCCAGGGAAGTCTTCGCCGAGCTCGACAAGAAGTAACGGAGCGTGGCTGCGATGAAGGACAAATGGGCACTCGTGACCGGCGCGACAGCGGGCCTGGGCCTCGCGATCGCGACAGGCCTCGCCGGCGCAGGCGCCAACATCGTCCTTCACGATCTCATAGCGCCGAAGCAGGCCGCGGATGATCTGCGCGCCCGCTTCGGCGTGGAGGTCATCGCGGCCGGCGTCGACCTCGCCCAGCGCGAGCCGATCGAGGCCATGATGGCCGATCTGCTCGGCCGCTGCGGCTCCGTCGACATCCTCGTCAACAATGCCGTGGTCCGGCATTTCTCTGCTATCGAGCAGTTTCTGCCCGAAAAATGGGAACAGGCGTTGGCCGTCAATCTCTCGGCCCCGTTCCATCTGATCCGCCTGGCGCTGCCGGCCATGAAGCAGCGGGGCTGGGGCCGGATCATCAATATGGGCTCGATCTATTCGAGCCGTGCGGTCGAGGACCGCATTGACTACGTCACCACCAAAACGGCGATTTTGGGCATCACCCGCGCCGTCGCCATCGAGACGGCCCGTAGCGGCATCACCTGCAACACGCTTTGCCCGGGCACGCTGCCGACGCCCGCCATCCTGAACAAGATCGCGACGATCGCGTCGAACAGCGGCCGTCCGATCGACGACGTGACCCGTGAATATCTCGGCGAGCGCCAGCCGACGCAGCGTTTCGTCGAAATGAATGCCGTTGCCGCTATGGTCGTCTTTCTCTGCGGTCCGGCCGCAAACGACATCACCGGAGCCAGCCTGCCGATCGATGGCGGTTGGTCCGTCGCATGAAGTCATTGGAATGGGAGTGCTGCGATGACTGAACAATCGAGCCAGACCGTCGTGCTGACGGGCGCCGCCGGCGGCATGGGACGCGCCATCACCAAGGCGCTGCTGGAGAGCGGCCGCCGTGTCGTGCTGGTCGATCGCGACGCCAAGGCACTTCAGGAGCTGGCAGCGACCTGCGGGGACGCCGTGTTTCCGATCCAGCTCGACATCAGCGACGCAAAGGCTGTGGATGGCCTCCCGGACGCCATTCCCGGTCATTTCAAGCCGGTCGACGTTCTCATCAACAACGCCGGCCACGATATCGGCGGGCGGACCCGCTTCGACATCGGCTCGGCGGACGACTGGTCCAACATCATCCAGACCAACCTGATCGGCCTGATGCGCGTCACGCGGGCGATCCTGCCTGACATGGTCCAGCGCAATACCGGCCATGTCGTCAACATCAGCTCCATCAATGCGGTCCGGATCGTGCCCGACATGGCCGCCTACAGCACCAGCAAGGCGGGCGTGCACATGTTCACCGAGACCCTCCGCGGCGAGCTGGCGGAAACCGCAATTCGGGTCACCGAGCTCCAGCCCGGCCTGACCCGGACCAATATCATCCTGACCCGCTATCGCGGCGATCAGCAGAAGGAAAAGGACTATTTCGACCAGTTCAGGATGGCGCTCGATCCGGCCGATATCGCCCGCTCCATCGTCTTTGCTCTTGACCAGGCGCCGCACGTTCAAATTGCCGAAATGATGATTCTGCCTGTAAACCGGTACTGACTTTTCCCAACCAGGATCCGGACATGGAAAGACGTAGCGAATTGCAGTCGACACTCCGCATCGAGGACGTCCCGACCGTCCGGGCGATGGTCGCGCAAAAGCTGCGCGAGGCGATCATGTCTGGAACGCTGAAACCGGGCCAGCGCCTGGTCGAACGCGAGCTCTGCGAAATGATGGGTGTCAGCCGCCCCTCGATCCGCGAAGCGTTGCGCGCCCTCGAGGCTGACGGGCTGGTCAATTCCGTCCCCCACCGAGGCCCCGTGGTTTCCACGATCAGCCTGGAGGAAGCGCGGCAGCTCTACGCGGCACGCGCGGTCCTCGAAGGATACGCCGGCCGCGAATGCGCCCGGCTCAACGACCCCGAGGTCGCGCGCCGAATCGGTGATGCGCTCGCGCGGCTGAAGGCGGCCGCCGCCAAGCAGGATCTGGTCGGCTGCCTGGAAGCAAAGACAGATTTTTACGGCGCGCTGATCGGCGGCTGCCGCAACGCCTTCATCGAGCGCATGCTCAAGCCGCTCCACGACCGCATCCAGCTGTTGCGGATCACGTCGATGTCGCAGCCGAAGCGGATCAACAAGAGCCTGCGCGAAGTCACCGCGATCTGGCGCGCGATCCAGAGCGGCGATGCGGACCTCGCCGAGCGCTGCTGCGTCGACCATATCAACGCGGCCGCCGTGGCCGCGCTCGACATGATTGAAAAATCGTCGGCGGCCAAGGAGGCGGCGCCTTCCGACGACTAAAAAATTGCCGCCAGGGAGTGTTCGATGACGTATCTCGTACGATCGCTGATCCTGTTGTTCCTGCTCTCCCCTTGCGGCACCGCGATCGCGGACGACTACCCTTCCCGCCCGGTCACGATGATCGTGCCGTTCTCCGCCGGCGGCCCCGGCGACGTCATCGCGCGCATCCTCGGCAACGCCATGAGCGCGACGCTGAAACAGTCCATCGTCATCGAGAATGTCGTCGGCGCCGGCGGTACGCTCGGCACCAACCGCGTCGCCAAGGCTGCGCCCGATGGCTATACGCTGCTGCTGATGCATGTCGGCCAGGCCACCGCGCCCGCGCTCTACGCAAAACTGCCGTTCGACCCTGTCAGCGACTTCGCCATGATCGGGCTCGTGACCGATGTGCCCATGATCCTGGTCGCCCGGCCGAACTTTCCGGCCAACGATCTCGGCGAGATGATCGCACGCATCCGCAGCGAGGGCGACAAGATGACCTTCGGCAATGTCGGTCTCGGCTCGGCCTCGCAGCTCTGCGGCCTGATGTTCATGAGCACCACCGATACAAAGCTCTCGCAGATCTACTATAAGGGCGGCGGACCAGCGCTGAACGACGTCATAGCCGGCCATATCGACGTCTATTGCGATCCCGCGACCGGGCCTACGCCGTACATCCAGTCGAAGACGATCAAGGGCTACGCCATCACCAGCAAGACGCGCGTCGCGACCTTGCCTGACGTACCGACCTCGGCAGAAGCCGGAGTTCCCGAATTCAATGTCACG
Organism: Bradyrhizobium sp. 18BD; assembly: GCF_054185225.1. NCBI lineage: Bacteria > Pseudomonadati > Pseudomonadota > Alphaproteobacteria > Hyphomicrobiales > Nitrobacteraceae > Bradyrhizobium > Bradyrhizobium sp. 18BD. The sequence goes on from NZ_JAVAYL010000016.1 coordinate 211,022, forward strand.
ACCTGGTATGGCCTCTATGCGCCACGCGGCACGCCGAAGCCCGTCGTCGACCATCTCGTCGGCGCGCTGCAGACGGCCCTGAAGGATCCCGCCCTGATCAGCCGCTTCGCCGAACTCAGCATGACGCCGGTCGAGACCGAGCGCGCAACCCCGGAAGCGCTCGAAACGTTCCTGAAAGCTGAAATCGGCAAATGGGGACGAATCATCAAGTCGGCCGGAATCGAGCCGCAGTAGTGAGAACATATGGACAGACGTTCATAGCTGATTTCATGACGGCGCCTGGCCCGACCGCAGGGATTCTGGATTGCTTCGTCGCTTTGCTCCTCGCAATGACGGCCCTACCAGCCCTGTCATCCTCGCGCAACCGCGAAGCGGTTGTCGCTGGAGGTGCGAGGCATGGGACGCAACGCGTCCCATGGGGAGCCTCAAAGGATGAGCGGCCACGATGCAGCCGGGCTGTCGCCCTTCGAGGCTTGCTCTGCGGCGCGATGCGCCGCAGAGCGCGCGCCTCCAGCGACAATGGCTTCGCCATTGCGCGGGGGTGACGGTCATGGAATTGTGCGCGGTTCATCAAAGGCACACCTTCTCGCTCTCGCGGCTCACTTCGCCCGAGCTTTGCTTGGTCACTCCACCCTCTTGACCAAGAGGGCGCAGGGAAGGCCGGGTGCCGGCTGGCACCCGCGGTCTGCTGCGCGAAAGGTAGCGCAAAGAGACCGCACAGCAGCATACAGGTGAAGCCCAACACACGGCCTTCCCTGCGCGATGGT
>NZ_JAVAYL010000150.1:0-483 GCF_054185225.1 Bradyrhizobium sp. 18BD
GTGAGGATACAAGTTATGAGTCAAACTGAATATCAAATAAAACCTGGTAATATAACAAGTAACTCTGAAGAAACAAGTTCGATATCTAAAGTGAGCTGTGAAATATAGGTAGCCATTTCAAAAAATTTAAAGGTGAATTTGATAATGTAGCTCAAGGAGATTGGGTTAAAAAGGCGAAGAATGAACTGGATGATATTAGTAAGAAATTAAAAAATATTCAAAGAACGGAAGTTTAATATTCTAGCCGATTCCTGAAACTAAGACAGCTTGTGTTCATTCATGCCATTATCAATATAATCACTACAACAAAAAAGCTTCTAATGTGATACAGGAACCTCATATTCCATATCATGTTAGAAGCTTTTAATGTCTAAAGAACATCTACATTTTATCATATTTTCTGACTTATTAAACTTTTATATAATTAACTATTTCTTAATTTTCCAAAATAGTGATAAATTTGTGAAATGCATCACAAACCTC
>NZ_JAVAYL010000151.1:0-482 GCF_054185225.1 Bradyrhizobium sp. 18BD
TTTGTAATTCATATTATTATACAATTACTTAAATTTATTATATATCAAACTTAGCATTTTATCTATTACAAATATTAAATTGCTGGCTATATCTTGTTTAGTTTTATATCTTTTGGACAACTTGTTGTTTATTCGACAACATTTATACCTAAAAAAGATATATTACAACTCAATGACTTGGAGTGTGACATCAATGTTAAAGAGCCCTTAAAGATTAATTATGTAGTGATTTTTGGGAGTGGGACAGAAATAACATTTTCACAAAATTTATTTCGTTGATCCCCAACTTGCATTGTCTGTAGAATTTCTTTTTGAAATTCTCTATGTTGGGGCCCCGCCAACTTGTAAAAACTTTAAAAACGATCATTTCTATTAAATCTGGCATAGATATGACCGTTTTTACTTTAATAAATAATATTGTATTTTAGGGAGTAAGACAGAAATATTAAAACATCTCTAATGATTTAATATGTAGTGGTCCC
>NZ_JAVAYL010000152.1:0-482 GCF_054185225.1 Bradyrhizobium sp. 18BD
TCCCTGATGCGGTTGCTTAAGTCGTTATCCAACTGCTCATCCATGGTTTTGTGTCTCTTTCCTTAACATTTTTCTTAATCTTTCTTTTGCCCGGCTCAGGTAAACCCTCGATGAGCTTACCGGAATAGCGAGCATATTTGCAATTTCGTCGTGATTATATCCATCTATTTCGTATAAATTAAAGATGGTAAGCTGAATTGCAGGCAGCTCATTCATCAGTTTTAAAATATCCTGCACATTTAAATTATCAACTGTGCCTACATTGCTGCTCAGGGGAGCAGCATTATCCAAATCAACATTAAGCTGAAATTTAAGATCTTTGCGCCTGCGGTCAATGGCGGTATTTACCACTATGGTGCGCAGCCAGGCTTTAAATGGTTTATCAATGTTATAACTGTGTATAGCATTAAAAACCTTTATAAAGGCATCATTTACAGCCTCTAATGCATCGTCCCTGTTTAAACTGTAACGCAAACTTATAC
>NZ_JAVAYL010000153.1:0-481 GCF_054185225.1 Bradyrhizobium sp. 18BD
TGCGCGACGACCAGCGGTTTGAGGACGCTGACGTGCACCTGCTTGCCGACCGCGTGTGCGCAGCCACCGCGGCAGAAGAGGCGGTGGCGACAACACGGCCTCAGGGCGTAGATTCACACGCAATGTCGGCGTACGCGTCGTATCAGGCTCAGCGCGAGCGCGAGCGGCTTGCTGCGGCGCTGGATACCCAGCTTGCGCGTGGCGGGACGTATCAGGAGTTCGTAAAGGACCACGGCATGTCGTACAAGGAGGCGTTCAAGATTGTTTCCGAACAGGACGGACAGGGCGTGTACGAGCCGTTGGCACCACAGAACGTGCAGCGCGTCAAGGACGAACTCGCTGCCGCTGAGCGCGAGGGCCGCGAGCCGAAGAAGTCCGTGCTTTCCAAGGCGCTCAAGCACTCGGGTCCCTCCGACAAGAAGTACAAGCAGGCACACGCGATTATGGACACGGTGAACAGCACCCTTGGCGAGGATGACGT
>NZ_JAVAYL010000154.1:0-481 GCF_054185225.1 Bradyrhizobium sp. 18BD
GTTTGCCGCATAACTTAAGTCAGGATTAGGCTTAAGTGGTTCTTTATCTTGTCTTACTCGAGCAAACGCTGTAACTAATGATGCTACTTTAGCCTGTATACGCATTGCTCTTTCATAACGATTTTCATCTGATTCATTTTCAGCATCAGGATCGAAATGTGCAATATATGATAATGACGTACGTAATGCTGTCATTGGATGCACGTGATCTGTAACATACTCCTCAAAATGTGTATACACACGAGGATTTAATGTCATGTATTGAATTAATTTCCCTTTTAGATGAGCAAGCTCTTCTTCGTTTGGCAATCTATAGTTCCATAATAGGAAAATAACTTCTTCAAATTGCGCATTTTCAGCTAGATCATCAATATCATAGCCGGCATAAGTCAATTGACTTTCAATAATTGAACTTATTTTAGTCTCCGCTGCGATAACCCCTTCTAAACCTCTTTGTAATTCTGCCATGATAAATTTCCCC
>NZ_JAVAYL010000155.1:0-480 GCF_054185225.1 Bradyrhizobium sp. 18BD
CAAGTTTTTGAATGATAAACTTCGCTCAGGAAGCAGCTTATTCTTTTCACGCAGTACAACAAATTCAATTCCGACTGACCGTGGAGGACCTGGTGGAGCGATTATTACTGCTTTAGGACAATCTCCATTGAAAGGTGTTTATAACAGCTCAGGCGGTTATCAATTGGATTCTTACGATGGCCGTTTTGACGTAAACCCATTGGCTGAAGTGCAGGAAATTATTGATAATGATAAAACAAACCGTTTCTTAGGAACAACTTATCTGCAGTATGAAATTCTGAAAGGGTTAAGTGTAAAATCAAGTTTTGGGGTTGACCTTTTAAATGCCAACAGATTTACTTTCTATAACCGTCAGACTCGTCTAGGACGTCAGAATGATGTGGAACGTACTAATGCAGATCGTACAGTAACCAACTTCCTGAATGAAAATACCTTGTTTTATACCGGAAAAATCGGACAGGATCACAAGTTTGATGCTTT
>NZ_JAVAYL010000156.1:0-479 GCF_054185225.1 Bradyrhizobium sp. 18BD
CTGCGGCGTGTCCGTGGTGGCGGCGAGCAGCTTCAGGTTGCCGAGGAAGGCCGCCGCGTCCTTGGCCGAGAAGGCCGGGGCGTTGGCCATCACGAAGTCCTGGGTGCGCCCTTCGGCGCCCGGCAGCCGCTCGCCCTCGACGCCGACGATCTTCAAGGCGAGGCCGCGGGGCGTCGAGACGCTGTCGTCGAGGATGTCGCCGGGGTTGGTGGAGAGACGCAGCACCGCATCGTAGCCTCCGGGCCTCGCGAAGACGCCCTGCGCCAGCTCCGGCGGCAGGCCGCCCTGCACCTCCAGGCGGCCCTTCAGCAGCCCGTGCGCCTTGGCGTGGACGCCACGCACGGCGTGCCCGTAATCGGCGAAGGTCGTCTCCTGGATCTTCCGGAAGGTCGCGATCATCTCGTCGTGGATCCCGGCCTCCTCCGGCTTCGGAGCCTCGAGGTCGGGCGTGTAGCGGACGGCCTGCGGCACGGAGGGCT
>NZ_JAVAYL010000157.1:0-479 GCF_054185225.1 Bradyrhizobium sp. 18BD
CCGTTTAAAGTAGTTGAATTTGACATCATGTACGGCGAAGGAATCTCTAAAGCAGGAGAAATACTTGATCTGGCAACAGAACTGGAAATTGTGAAGAAATCAGGTTCATGGTTCTCTTATGACGGCAACAGATTAGGTCAGGGTCGTGATGCAGTAAAACAGATTCTGAAAGATAATCCGGAATTAATGGTTGAATTGGAACAGAAAATCAAAGAAAACGTGAAAAGTGATGAAAATGTTCTGGTTGATACCATTGAACCGAATATTCTGGATGATGGTTCTCCGGAATAGTTGAAAATCATTCAGATTGAAAAAGGAGAAATCGCAAGGTTTCTCCTTTTTCTGTTATGGTAAATTGGGTGATTCATGTAAAATGACTATTTTTGGAATATAACCGAAACTCTTTCCTCTGATTTATGTCCGCACACAAACACCGAAGACGTACTGAAATTTGCCATAACTGTGGAACCATTTTACCT
>NZ_JAVAYL010000158.1:0-478 GCF_054185225.1 Bradyrhizobium sp. 18BD
TGACTTTTATTATAGTATCATGTCAGTATTAACTACATAACATATGTGATATTTCTAGTTTATGTTGTTGTGGTTTGGATTGCTATTTTCTATATATCACACACACACATACTTATATATATATATATATATATATATATAAACACTTTTTGATAATGACAAAGGGGGAGATTATAGTAGATAGGGGAACAGTAACTCAAGGAAAGGATTTACACAACATCGATTGTATAGTTTTCATCATCAAAAAGGGAGAGAAAATTAGAACCTTTGTTCTGTATTTTTAACGACAACAACTATTCAATCAATATATACAACTTATATATATAATGCAGGTTATCTACATACGTAGAAATATATTCATAATCAAAGATTTGAAGACATGCACAAGAACTACAGAATGTTAGTATTGAGTATAAAGTTTTAGTAGATAATTTGTACAACCTCCTTGAATAGTACCACATAGATATAATGTATTTAT